>JACMJS010000144.1 GCA_014380515.1 Chlorobiales bacterium | reverse complement strand
GGAATTTGTATTGAAGCAAAACTATCCGAACCCGTTCAATCCGGCAACGACGCTGGTTTATCAACTGCCGCAAGCCGCAACCGTAAGTTTGAAAATCTATGATGTGCTCGGCAGGGAAGTCGCAACTTTAGTAAATGTGCGGCAGGCCGCGGGTACTTACACCGCGCAGTTCAATGCTTCAAAACTTTCGAGCGGCGTGTATTTCTACAAGTTGGTTGCGGGCGCATTTGTGCAAACGAAAAAAATGTTGCTGGTGAAATAATTCAACTCCCCCTCGCCCCCTCTGATAGAGGGGGTGGCGCCGAAGGCGTCGGGGGCGTTCTCATTGTTAACTGCGAAATGCCTTTTGTTTTGCGAATCGGTTTTGTAACTTCTCGCACCAAAATTTGACGCTCGTCTTACCCAAAAGGCCGCTTTGACAGGCGGTCTTTTGTTTCCCCTTCGGCAGCGCACCGAAACCCGGCAGCTTGGCACAAAACCACTCTTCGCTTTACTATGGACGCCCTGCAACCGCATCCTGCTACCTTTACCGAAAAACTCAAAGCCCACATCGAACTGCTTGATCCGATTACATGGGTCGGCGTCTTGCAAGGCACCATCTGCGGCGCGATTGCTTCCGGCGGCTTTACGCTCACGACGGAAAATATCGGCAAGTTTGCATTGCTCACGCTGCTCTTGGGGCCGCTCGGCACAGGCTTCGCGCAATCGATCAATGATTACTACGACCGCGACCTCGACCGCATCAACGATCCCGTGCGCCCCATTCCCTCAGGCCGCATCAGCGAAACGGAATCCGTCTGGAACTGGAGCATCACCGGCCTATTATCACTCATTGCGGGCGCGGTGCTCGCGCTGCAACTCTCAGGCTCGCGGCAACTGATCATGCTCGGCATTACACTGTTCGGGTTCGTGATGGGATACATTTACTCTGCCCCGCCGCTGAAACTGAAACGCAACGTCCTTACCTCCGCGCCCGTCGTCGGCCTCACCTATAGTTTGATGACGTGGATTGCGGGCAACATTATCTTTACCGACTTGCGGCCTGAAGTTATATGGATGGGGGTGATCAACATGTTCGTCGCCATCGGTTTGATTTTCCTCAATGATTTTAAATCCGTTGAAGGCGACCGCAGTGCCGGTTTGAAATCGCTGCCGATTATGATCGGTGTCCGAAACACGTACCTCGTTTCCTTTGCGATCATCGATGTGCCGCTCGCGGGCTTCGCCCTGCTGATGCTGACGTGGTGGGGCTTCGGATGGGTGTTCATTTTTTCGCTGCTGTCTTTCGCCGCGATTCTTTACATGCAACTGCGTCTCTACCTCGATCCGAAAGACGGTGCCCTCGCTTGGGACAACGCCATTCACAACACCGGTCTGCGCAACGTGATTGCCAAAAGCGACGTCAAGGAACACCGCGCGTTTCTAAGATACTTGGTCGTCAACAACGGCCTCTACGTCATCAACGTCGTCATCGCCGCCGTATTGCTGGCAAGCAAACCGAGATAATCACGGAGGATCATCCATCGCCGCACCGCCGCGAGGGATAAGGCGTTTCGGGCATGCAAACATTTTCAACCAACCAAAAATGATAATGGCACTTCTAACGCTGTTCGGCCTTGATGTTGTCTGGAACAACGTGCTTGTTACCGTGCTGACCTTTATCTATGTGTTCAGCCTCGTCGCGTTGATGAACCTGCTCGTCTCGCGCTACCGGTTTCCGCAAGACCTTAGCCGCAAAATCTCGCACATCGGTGCGGGCACGCTCATTGCCTTCTGGCCGCTCTACAACGGCGGGACGGGCGGACACTGGACGGTGTATTTAAATGTGAGCATCTTTGTTTTGTGGATCGTACTCTTAACCCTGAAAGGATTTACCGCCGATGAAAATGATGAAGCCGTCAAAACCATGACGCGCACCGGCGACCGGCACGAACTGCTTCGCGGACCTTTGTACTTCGTCATCGTCGGGACGATTTGCGGCACGCTCTACTTTGGCACGTTCGCAGGCGTCATGGCGATGGCCGCGCTCGGCTGGGGCGACGGCCTCGCCCCGATGATCGGCACGCGCTTCGGACGGATGAAATACAAAGTGCTCAGCGAGAAATCGCTCGAAGGCAGCCTGACCGTATTCATCGCTAGCGCGCTTGCCGGAATTTTTTTCGTGTGGCTGATTGTGCCCGCCGCGCTCAATCCGGGTCGCATCATCTTGCTCTCGCTCATCGCCGCGGTCGCCGAAGGCCTCAGCCCGAAAGACTGGGATAACTTTTTAATACCCGTCGCCGTTATCGGTGCATCGCAATTTATCTTGTGAGTGAAACCGGTGTAATCATTAAACTGATGGAACAGCAAGCGAAAAAAATCTATACGCCCAAGGAATACTTGGAACTGGAAGCGGCGTCGGAAACGAAGCACGAGTATTTCGGCGGCGAAATTTTTGCGATGTCGGGCGGGGGATATAACCATGCGCTCATTGGTACGAACTTATTGATCGCACTCGGCAACCGGTTGAAGGGCAAGCCATGCCGACCGCTCGGCAGTGATGCACGCATCTACACGCCGAGCGGATTTTACACCTATCCCGATGCCGTCGTCATTTTCGGCAAGCCGGAATTTGTACCGGCGGAAACCCACGCGCCGACCCAAACCATTACCAACCCGGCGCTCATCGCCGAAGTGCTTTCCGAGAGCACGCGCAACTACGATAAAGGCGGCAAGTTCGATCTTTACCGCGCGATTCCATCTTTCACCGATTACTTGCTGATCGAGCAAGACCGCATTCAACTTAGCCACTTCCGCAAAACCGCGAACGGCGAATGGATTTTGCACGACTACAAACCGGACGACAAAAATGTCGTCATTGATTCACTTCAGCTTGAACTTGACATCGCTGAACTTTACGACGGCGTGGAATTTTGAATCCAATGAAAACCGGGGAACGACTTTGAACCGATGAAAAAAACATACTTCTTCAGCGACGTGCATTTCGGTTTGCAAACGAAAGCACAGGAACAAGCGAAGCTCGAAACGATGCTGCGGCTCTGCGAGGAAATCGGACGCGAGGGCGAACGGCTGCTGATGGTCGGTGATATTTTCGATTACTGGATGGAATACAAACACGCCGTCCCGAAAGGCCACATCCGTTTTCTCAGTGCGCTCGATTCACTCGTGCGGGCGGGCGTTGAGGTGACGTACTTCGCGGGCAACCATGATTTTTATCTCGGCAAGTATTTCACCGAGGAACTCGGCATCTCGGTGCACTACGGCGAACTTGAAACTGAAATTGGCGGTAAGAAATTTTACATCTGTCATGGCGACGGCGTGGGCAAAGGCGATACGGGCTACAAACTGTTTCGTTCGCTCGTTCGCAATGATTTTAATCTCGCGTGGTTTCGCTGGCTGCATCCCGACTTCGGACTTGGCCTGATGGCGCATCTTTCGCAGCTCAGCCGCAAGCACACGTACATCGAAAAAGATTACGGCGAAGCGGAGCGGATTTTTGTTTACGCAAACGAACTGGCACCGGAAAAAAAGTTCGATTATTTCGTCTGCGGCCACCGCCACATTGTCAAACTTTCGCCGCTGACCAGCCGCCCGCAAAGTTACTACGTCAATCTCGGCACGTGGATCGGCGGCACGCCAACCTACGCCGTCTTTGATGGCCATGAACTTCAGATCCGAAATGCGAAAACACGTAAGTTGGTTTTCGCCGAACCAGCGGCGGCGACTGCGGAAACACTTTTAGAAACCGTAATGAACCGGAGGACAACAGCATGACGAACGATGTGCAAGCGGCGGAAAAACAGGAAGCCGAAAAACTGCTGACTGAAGAAGATTTGTGGCCGCTGATCGATCAAGGCCGCAATGTGGGATTGCGCAAAGGAAAACTTGTGGAACTGGGAGAAAAAGACGTGTCGCCAGCCGGAAGAAAACATGGAAAGATTGCGAACCGAATTGCCGCTCGCATCACGGTGTTTGTCGATGAGCATGATTTAGGTTCGTGCTTCGCCGCCGAGACGGGATTCATCGTCGAGCGGACGCCTCAAACGATGCTCGCGCCGGATTTCGCATTCATCACAAAGGAACGCGACATTCCTCAAGAGACCGGCTTCGGAAAAGTTGTGCCCGATTTCGTCGCCGAAGTGATCAGCCCGCGCGATACTTTGGAAGATGTTGAGGAGAAAGTCGGCGATTGGCTTACAGCAGGCGTGAAACTTGTATGGACGGCCAACATGAAAACCAAAAG
>JACMJS010000143.1 GCA_014380515.1 Chlorobiales bacterium | reverse complement strand
TCCTGCGGATCGAGCACCTCGGAGTACGTCGTAAAGCCGCGAATGTCGCTGAACAGCACGGTGAGAAAGCGTTTATCGCCGCCGAGCGAAAGCGCATCGGAGTTATCTAACACTTGTTGCACCACGTCGGGTGGGACATAAGTTTCGAACGCGCGTTTCAAAATCAGTTTCTCACGGCCTTCGGTGAAGTAGCGGTAAAGCAAACTGGATACATAGCAGAGCAGCGTGAGAATCAGAAACGATGCGACGGGAATAAAGACGAGTTGCGACGGCAGCAGATACAACACGAAAAATAAAAACTCGCCCGCAACGGCAACAATGGTTAAGATCGCGCCGAGGGCGGGTGGCATAAATTGGAAAACAAGTTGCAACACAGTCGCCAGCAGCACCAGCCACAGGAGCACTTCAAAGATATTTTTTTCGGTAAGGTAAGTTTCGTTCAAGATGTTGCAGAGTGCGGTTGCGTGCAATTCGACGCCGGGCAGTTGGCCGACGGGCGTATTCTTGATGTCCTGCAACCCCGCCGCGCTCGTGCCCAAGAAGACGAATTTATCTTTGAAAAATTCGCGCGGCATTTTTTGTTCCAGCACTTTGTAATAAGAAATGCGGCGGAAGTGTTCGTCCGTGCCGAGCCAGTTGAGCCGCATCGCCGCACGGTCATTGACGGGAACGATTCGCTCACCGCCGAAGAAAATTTTTCCCTGCGCGGCTTTGAGCGCCGAGACCGGCAACTTCAAATGATCGAGCAACATAAAAACGGGAAAGTTAGCGACGAGCAAAAGAGAATCCTGCTTCGGTGCAAACGGCAGCACTTGCACGAGCGGATAAGTGCGGGTTGTGCCGTCGGCGTCGCGCGGCGCGTTGATTGCGCCGCTGTGTTTTGCAGCGAGACGAAAGACTTCAATCGGCAAGACGGGATAACGCAGACGGTGAAAATTTTGTGCGGTGATTTTATCCGCATAGAGCGGCGGGAAAAAGGCGGCGAGAGAATCACTCGGCCTTTGCTGCGAGACATCATCATCGAAGAACGAGAGATAGACATCGCCCGCGTTTCGAATCGCGCTCGCAAGCGAATCATCCGTGCTGAGTGCTCTTAAAATATTCTCGACGTTTCCGATGCCTTTCACTTTCAAAAGTGCCGCGTAAACTTGTGAGAGCGAATCGGGTTCGGTGTAAAGCACGTCCAAGCCAATGGCGAGCGGCCCGCCGGAAGCGATGTATGAAATGACGCCCGCATCGAAGGCTCGCGGCCAGAGTTGAATGCGCCCCAGTTTCTCCAGCGATTCATCATCGATATCGATGACGATAATGTCTTGCGGCGCGACGACCTTATCCTGACCCGTCGTGCGGCGTTGTTTCAACGCCAGATCGCTAAGCGCATTATCGATCACGCCGAGCGGCGAGCGTTGAAGCGCGTTGCTGACGAGGGTAATCGCAAGCGTCGCCGCGACGCAGCCGAGAGCGAGCAGCACGGCGAACAGTGCCTTTGTGCGAAGTCCTTTTTTCTGTTTCTCCTGCACCGCGGAAAAGTTTTGTTGATTCGAATGCCGTCGTCTTTCGAGAACGCCCCCGTCGTCTTCGACGCCACCCCCTCAATTTGAACTTGCTGAAAACAAGTTTCAGATGAGGGGGCGAGGGGGAGTTAACCAAAAAGCCCGTCGGTTTGCAACGGGCTTTTTTAGGTTACAATTTGGCGAGCACCTTTCGGGCTTCTTCGGCGAGTTCATCGCCCGGATACTTCGCTGCGAACGCTTGAAAGACTTCTTTCGCTTTCGGCGCGTTGTTGAGTTCGATGTAGCAATGCCCCATCGCAAAGGTGGCAAGTTTTACGCGCGCGTCTTTCGGCTTTTGCTCGATGAAGAGTCCGAAGCCGCGAACAGCCTTCGCATAGTTTTTCGCGTCGTAAAGTTTCGAGGCGTCTTCGAAGGCGACTTCTTCATCGGCCTTCCAGTAAAGCTCATCGCGCCCCGGCTGCGCCCGCACCGACGCCATGCTACGGCGGATGCCGCCTTCTTCCTGTTTGGTGTTACTCTTGGATTTGAAAAGTTGCAGGAAACTTGCCCACACACCTTGCGTCTCGCTCTTCACGGCCTTGCCGCTGTTTTCGTAGAGCGATGCGAGGCTTTGCTTGTTGCCCGCTTCAACGGTCGTCTTTGCACCGTTCGTCCACTTGATTTCAACCGTTGCGTCGCTGCCCGTCTGAATCGTTTGATCGGCAAAGAGCGGCTGCTTCAACTGTACCGCCGTCCACTCTGCACCTTTCTGAACTTTAACTTGACCTTCGAGATAACTGACTTCGCCAATCGCCGCCGCTTGCGAGAATACATCTGACGCTGCGCTGGTAACGAGCAACGCTGCAATGAGAAAAACTTTTTTCATGACGCCCCTGAACTTTTGAAACCGTTGAAAGATTTGATGATGAACTTTTGAACGCCGCCAACATAGCATTCCCCGCAAAGCCGCACTGTGCGTGCCGTCAACGGCCTAACCTCTTACACGCTCCCCGCCTCAGATTTTCGACGAACGCTCCCCGCCTTATTTGAGCTTGACGAAACAAGTTTCGTAGGACGGGGCGGTTGGAACGAACGCGATTTCTTCAACCACCCCTGCGCACCTCCTCATCTGAGGTGGGGAGTTTATGTTGTTAAATCAAAAACTTTCTTTGAGGTAGCCGTAAAGACCTGCCATCTCCGATTTCAACTGCACGGCTTTTTCGAAACTCTTCTTTGCGCTGAACTTATCTCCGGCGGCGACTTGTGCTTTCGCCAGATTGATATACACTTCCGCATCGCTCGCATCGAACTCCAAACTTTTCAGATACTCCGCAATCGCCTGCGCCGCGTTGCCTTTGCGCGAATAAAGATTGCCCAAGTTGTTGTGCAGCGACGCACTTTCGGGCGAGAGCGCGAGAGCTTCTTTCAACAGCGTTTCCGATTTATCTAAACTTCCGGCCTTCGCATAAAGCGTGGCGAGTTTGTTGCGCACATAAACATTCTGCGGCTCAGCCGCCCGGCGCACTTCAAGTTCGCGCTGCACGGTATTCGTTGTTTTATTCAGCAGCGCGTAGATTTGTTGCACGTACGCATCGTCAAAGGCTTTGCCCGTCGGGACGGTGGCTGCGAAGCCTTTCGGGACATAGCTCGATGGCTGATACACTTTTCGCGCATCCGACATCGGCACAAGTTCGGGAAAATGTTTCGCCGCCAGTTCCTTGTAATACCGCTCTGCGCCCGACTTCCATGCCGTCATAAATTCCTGCGTGCCGAGCAGCGTCGTCTCGACGGGAATCCACACTTTATTGTAAGCCACGATCACATCCTTCGGATCAAGTCCCGCCGCATCCAATTCCGACGGCTCGATCTCGCTCACGAACGCCATCAACACGTGGCCGGGCACATCAATGTATGCCGTCTCGATACCGCTCGATTCCAAGATGCCGGAGTAGACGGCCACGAGATCATCGCAGTCGCCGCTCTTGCGCACGAGCGTCTCCGCCGGATACTGCAAGTAATCCAAGACATCGGTTTGCGACGAAGCGACGGCGAAACTCACTTTCGGATCGGGGCTATAAACGAAACCGCTTTTGCCGAGCGTGGTGTAAACTTGCGCGGCTTTCAGAATGAGTTTGTTCATGCCGTACGTCGGCGCGCTGCGGAACGCGACATCAATCCGCTTGCTGAAATCGACAATCGCATCGCTCGCAGGCGAGATGAACGCCGAGAGCCGCCGTTTGTCTTTCCATGTAATCGCGTTGCGTCCGTGCAGCGTGAAGGTTGCTGACTTTTCGACCTCGCGCGGTTTGCCCTCGCTCGTGTATTTGAGTTTCACCGTAACCTGCATTTTCTTGTCTTCACTGTTGAGCAAGATGCTTTCATCAAAGAGTGCGGAGAGCCGAACGGTGTTGCTCGTCAGCCCAACCAGCGTCCCAACTTGCTGCGGCGACGGATTCTCCATCAACTTGCTGACGAACACCGTCAGGCTCGCGCCGTTAATCGGACGCGCGGTGTTGTTGAGCAAAATCACTTCGCCGACGGGCTGCACGGTAACATCGGCGTAGTTGCGGTAGAGCGACGGAAACAAATCTTCGATCACCAAATCACGCATCTCAACGGGCGCGGAAGTTTTCGACAGTTCTTCGCGCTGGCTTTGCGCGCTGCTGAGCGCGGAAGTGATTTCGGGCGAATCGGATTTGAGTTTTTGCGCGGTCGTGAGTGCGGCGATGGCGTCATAGACGAGACCGGCGTTGAGATAGGCCGTGCCCAATCCGAACCACGCATTCACATCGCTTTGGTTGTAAGAGATGACTTCCTTGTAGGCTCTGATCGCTTCGCCGTTCTCTCCGATGCGCGAGGTCGTGCGGGCGAGCGCGAGCAAATACTTCGAGAGTTCTTCGGTCGCTCTCGCGGTGAGTTCGGCGTTGCCGGTTTTCGATTTGGCGTAAGTGAGTTGCTGCCGCTTGTATTGAATCGCCGCTTTGTAGTTCTCGACCGCCTTCTGCGATTTCGAATCGCCGTCGAACGCCTCGCCGAGCGGCCCGTAAAACTCGCGCTGACTCGGATCGGATTTCAACGCTTTCTCTAATTGAAACGACGCTTCGGCAAAGTTTTTCTTAGCAAGTTCGACGCGCCCGATTTGCCCGATGAGAAACGCATTCGTGCGATCTTCATCAAGCAAACGCTGATACACAATTTTTGCGTCGTCGAATTTTTGTGCGCCGATCATCGCATCGGCCAGTTGCAAGCGGTACGTTTTATTCGACGGTTCGGTCTCCAAAATGCGCTGATACTCCAGCACCGCCGCATCCGGTTTCGCCTGACCTTTATAGACCGACGCGAGCACGGTTCGAAACCGCACGGCATCCGGTTGCGGCAGCCGGTTGTTTTGCAGCGCGTCCAAGCAAAGTGTTACTGCCTGATCGTATCTACGGGCTTCGGTGAGAAGTTCGGCGTAAAGCAATTTTGACTCGAAGAAAAGCGGGTCGCCCTCTTTAAACGCGGTGCTTGCGGTCTGTGCGGCTTTTTCGGCGGCGGCAAGTTGAAGCGTGAGTTCGACGCCCGGCGCGCCTAAATTTTTCTTGTAGGTATAGTACGCATAGTTGGACTTGGCCGAGCCGTAAACATAGACGGGGCTTGCGTCCATGAGCGAAAGCTGTTTGTAAATCTCGGTCGCCGCGCGAAGTTTTTTGTCGTTGTCCGATTGCACGAACTGCGTGGCGATGGTATCGAGCGGGGCTTTCACCGCGTCTTGCACCGACTTCTGTTCTTCGGTGCGGCAGGCTTCGGCTCTACGAACGAGATCGTCGTAGTTTTCTTCCTGCGCCAGTTTTCGAAACATGGTTTGATACGCATAGCCGAGCGCAGTCTGGAGGCTTTGATCACTCGGCACAAGCACGGTCGCAACTTTGAGATAATTCACCGCCGGAACGCCATCAAACTTTTGCGTGAGTTTGACACCGAGCTGCGCATACTTCGTGGCGACAAGCCTCCGCACCGATTCCGGTTCGCCCGCTTTCTTGAAGCCCGTCATGTAGAGCGCGAGAGCTTCGTCGTATTTTTCAGCGTTAAATAAGCGGCCTGCGTCGCCCAAATAATTTTCGAACGGCAGCTTAAGGGCTTTCACTTTATCCGCACCTTCATCGAAAATGTAAGCGACGAAAGTTCGCGTGTCTAAGCCAATCGCGCGGACGCGGTTGAAGGATTCCGCATCGTTGCCTGGCTTGCCGTAACGCAGCAGACACACCGGCGATTGTTCCCAGCGATAGACTTCATACTGCGAGGTCGTGTTGTTGAAGAAGTGCAATTGATCGAGCACATCGATATCGAAGTCGGCAATCTCACCGCCGCGGTCGTTACTAAGGTCTTGCGAGCGGAGCTTGAGCGGTTTGCCGTCCAAGCGTTTGCCGCTCATGTCGTAGCGAATGATCGCGTTCAGATTTTTGTCCCAAACATAGATTCGGTTCTTGCCGTCGGTGCGGACTTTGTAGGGGGATTCCATCACGCCCGTTTGCCGCTCGATCAATTTGCGGTCGAAGACGCCGCGGTCGTTCCATTTTAAAATCGTGCCGCGGCCTCTATCAGCGACGAGCACGCTGCCGTCGGTGAGCGTCGCAACGCCGGTGGCGTCGGCGAGGCGGTCGGGACTTTCGCGCCCGAATTTTCGAACGAGCGTGCCGTCTTTATCGAACATGACGACTTCTTGGTTGTCGCCGTCAATCGCATAAAGATTCCCTGCGTTATCGCCCGCAAGACCAACCGCGCGTGAAATACTGAGGCGTTGCGACGGCGAGGTTTCATTTTCTTTGTAGCCCGAAATCGTGCGCGGGTTTGCCGATGAAACAACGAACCGGAGATCACCCGCGATGGTGAAGTCGGTAAACTTTTCCGTTTTGGTATCGGGCGGGAGCAAGAGCGCGTCTAACTTTTCAACGGCGGGCGAAAGCGCGGGCGAACTCGCGGGCACTTGAAACTGCTGCACGCTTTTATCTTCCTGATCCAAAATCAAAACTGCGTCATTGATATTGGGACTTGATGCAAGGGCGACGGCCTTTTCGAAAACGCCGCGCGATGCTTTACCCTTGCTGCCGATGCTGCCCTGCGGTTGCCCCGCGCGGTTGAAGTGCGAAACTTTGCCGCTCTCGCGGTCGAGAATTAAGTAATCGCCGTTTTTCAAAACCGTCATATCGACCGCATCGGCAATGCCCGCAGCGGGCACGGCGTTGGCACTGATAAGATTGCCGAGCGGATCAAAAATTGAAACGACCAAGCCCTCTTTATCGAGCACATACAGTTCGCTCGCCCCGTTGACGCCGATGGCGATGGGACGGATGAAGTTCTTCGTGCCGCCGCCGACCCAGCTCACATACTGTCCTTTCGGGCTGAAGACATCGACGCGACGCGAGCCGCTCAGAACATAAACGAAGCCGGAGTTATCAACCGCGATGCTTTGCAAATCACTGATCTCGCCCAATGCGCCGCCCGCTTTGCCAAACTGAATGGCATCGCCGCTGGCGCGTTGAATGAGAATGCTGCTGGTTTCTTTGTCGAGCACATACAAATCATTTTTCGAATCGACGAAGAGATCGGTCGGACGCCGGAGTTTCAATTTGTTCTTGCCAAGTTCGGTGAGGGGCGCGAGTGGTTTGCCATCGCTGTCGTAGCGGTAGATGGTTGCAGAGTTCGGGTCAGCGATGAGCACGTATTTTTCGGCGGTGATCGCCAAGCCTTCGGGATACTTGATGCGGGCGTCGCGCGAGGCGGGCGCGCTGGCTATAAATTTATATTGTGCGTGCGCGTCGGAGATTGAAAGCAGTGTGAGACAGAGCAATGCTCCGCAGAGCAGGCGTGAAAAAGTGCGTGCAAAGATCATAGCGCGGCAGCGGTTAAAGTTATTTCGGAAGGGTGATTGCAGGAAGTGGCGGCAATATAGAAAAATCGGCGTAACTCCTTAACGGCGAAAGCGTTTTGAACCCCTCTGCGCTCCCCTTTCACAAAGGGAGAATGAAGTAAGAAGAAAACGTCTTTGGTGTGAGCAACGTTGGCTCTGGACAAAATCTCAAAACCAATTGTAATGATCGAACTCAAAAACGTCGTTAAGACTTACAACGAAAAAACCGCACCAGTACAGGCACTCACCGGTGTGAACCTCACGATTGAAAAAGCCGAACTCATCGCCCTGATGGGCAGCAGCGGCAGCGGCAAAACCACCCTGCTCAACATTCTCGCGGCGATTGACAAACCGACCAGCGGCGAAGCCCTGATCGATGGCGCGGACATCGTAGCGATGACGGACGCCGAACTGACCCAGTTTCGGCGCAAAAAAATCGGGATCGTTTTTCAGTTCTTCAATTTGATGCCCACACTTTCCGTCTATGAAAACATTGCCCTGCCGCATCTGCTCTTGAAGGAATCCAAAATAGATTTCGATAAACGGGTGAAAGAACTTTTGGAACTCGTCGGCCTTTCGCACCGCGCGACGCACAAGCCGTTTGAACTTTCAGGCGGCGAGATGCAGCGGACGGCCATCGCGCGGGCATTGATGAACAATCCTGAATTTATCATCGCCGATGAACCGACGGGAAATTTAGATTCGAAGAACGCCGAACAAATCCTTGCGCTCATTCGAATGCTGGCGACGGAGCAACGGAAAACTTTTATCATTGCAACCCACTCAAGCGATGTCGCCGCCATTTCCGACCGCGTGGTGCGGATGCTCGATGGCAAAGTCGTTGAAGATGAACTTGTAAAGACTAAATGAAATCGAGTAACACAACTATAAGCAATGTTGTAAGGTGGGCTTTGGCAACAATAGCCTTGTTGATTGTCTTGATTGTGATCATTTACAATTCACGGTATTCAGGATACTTGCCACTTCTGGGAACGGCGCACAACATCGCTCATGAGAGAGCCGGACTCGAAAAAGATGCAGAAATTGTTGTATTCAGAGAAGGATCGCCGTGGGATTGGGGGGTTAGTCAAACTGTAGTTCTTAGGATGAATAGCGAAAGTTTTGCGTTTATTTGGCAACAGGCTAAAAGTAAAGGATATGAAAACACGCCTATAAAGGAAATAATAAAATCCAATGGAAGAAATGCTGAATACTGGGACCCAGAAATAGAAGGTATCTATAAGTTCGCAGAGATTAATAACACTACTAAACTTTCTATAGTTAGATGTTAAAAGGAAATTGCTGATAGTTTTTTACGCTTCATTCGATTAAAACAAACATGCTTGAATTGGATTACATCAGTGCGGAACAAATTTTGGTGAACTTCATTCGCGGCGAAGTTCGCAAGAGCGGGTTTCAAAAAGTGGCGTTGGGACTTTCGGGCGGGATTGATTCGGCGGTCTCGTGCGTGCTGGCCGTGCGTGCACTCGGCAAAGAAAACGTGCTCGCGGTGATGATGCCCTACAAAACAAGTAGCCCCGAAAGTCTCAGCGATGCAAAAGTGCTGACCCAACAAGAAGGCATCGCCTCGGAGTTGGTTGAAATCACGCCCGCCGTCGATGGCTTCTTCACCCTCACGCCGAACGCGACCCCGCTGCGGCGCGGCAACGTGATGGCTCGAATGCGCATGATTACGCTCTACGATATTTCCGCCCGCGACACGCGGCTCGTCATCGGCACGAGCAACAAAACCGAACTCTTGCTCGGCTACGGCACGCTCTTCGGCGACATGGCTTCGGCGATCAACCCCATCGGCGATCTTTACAAAACGCACATCTGGGCACTGGCCGAACATCTCGGCGTGCCGCAGGCGATCATCAAAAAGAAACCGAGCGCGGATTTGTGGCAAGGCCAAACCGACGAACAGGAACTCGGCTTCGCCTACGCTGATGTCGACCGGCTGCTTTTCAAGCTCGTCGAAGAACGTCTCAGCGACGACGAAATTCTAGCCGACGGCACGGATGCTGCGTTCCTCAAAAAAGTAAAGCGGCTCGTGGTGCGCAGTCAGTTCAAGCGGTTGGGGCCGGTGATTGCCAAACTTTCCTCGCGCACGCTCGGTATCGATTTCCGCTACGCCCGCGATTGGCAAGCCGTGAAGTAAGAAACCCCTCTGTCCTTCGGACATCTCCCCTTTCTCAAAGGGGAGAGTCGTTTTGTGAAACATCGAGCGTGTATAAGCATTGTGTCTTTTACACTCTCCCCTTTGCCAAAGGGGAGTGCAGAGGGGTTCATCTAAAAACTATACACGAAGCCGACGGCGAGCGTGTTTCGAAACTGCGTCGCGGGGCCGGTGGTGTTGTCGTTGCGGAGGACTTGCACGCGCTCGTCATAAAATACATCCGCCGCCAAGCTCACCGTAACAAACCGGTTGACTTTCAAAAGAAGCAACGATTCCCAACTGACAACTACCGACGCAACTGTCTCATATGCCGAAAATAAATTCAGGCGTGATTGCAGCGTAATGTTTTCGAAAAGTTCTTTTTTGAAAAACGCATTGAGCAACAGGCCGGGCAAAATTTTCACCTGCTTTCCCGCATCCACACCGAACGCTCCGGCATTGGAGAGATCAGTATCGAGCACGAAGATCGTTCGTGCGGTCAAGGGCGAAAAGAACAGCGTGAAATAATCCGCCGGATGATAACTCAGTCCGAGAGCGGTGAGCAAATAACCGGGTGCCATGAAGTTTGAAATTTTCGGAAACTTACCCGTGATGGAATCGGGCGCGACCGCATAGTTTTCGCCGAGCGCAAATTGGGTTCGAAAATCAAAGAGCACGCTGTAACTGAGCACGGGCGTAAAAGCGACATCGAGCTTTGAAATCAGTGTGATGCGGTCGTCGCTTTTGCGAAACGGCGCGTCGCCCAGTTTTGCTACGCCGTAGCCCAAATCCAGACTCGTGCCCCATGTCAAATTATTTTCCGAGTACGTCGCCGTGCCGCCGAAGAGCGCGATGAGCGCGATCGAACTCTGTCCGCCACCCGCCCAATTCGAAAGCCCGACCTGTGTGAAGTTCAAACCGGTGTTGCCTGTAAATTTCCAACTTGTGTCCCTCGTTGCAACCGCCGTATTACCGCGAAGCACCAGCGCGCGAAGTGAATCTTCCTGTGCGGGTGTTTGCGCGAAAGCGGTTGTTGCAATAAAAAATGTGATGAAAAGCGGCGTGAGTTTTTTCATGATTTGAAAAATATTGAAGCGTTAATGAACTGCCATTGAGACTGCGGCAAACATAACGCATGAGAACTTTACTTGAAAGCGGCGCAAGGCGCGTTACCTTTGCAGTCCAGCATTTCACGTTCTGTCATTCTGAACGGAAGACAAGTGAAGTGAAGAATCGCCAATTGAATTTCGAGAACGAGGGATTCTTCGCTGACGCTCAGAATGACAACACACTTTTTTTGTGCATCACTCATGAGATTACCTATCGTTGCAATTATCGGGCGGGCGAATGTCGGCAAGTCGACGCTCTTCAACCGCATCGTGCGCAAACGGCACGCCATCACCGACGACCGTCCGGGCGTTACACGCGACCGCAATTACTTAGAGTCCGAATGGAACGGCAAATCTTTCTTGCTGATGGACACCGGCGGTTACACCAAGCCCGATGACGAAATGGACGAAGCCGTGCGCGAGCAAACGCTCATCGCCATTGACGAAGCGGACGTCATCGTTTTTCTCACCGATCTCAAAAGCGGCATCACCGATTTGGACAGCGAAGTCGCCGGGCTACTGCGAAAAAAAATTAGCTCGAAAAAAATCATTGCGGCGGTTAATAAAGTCGACAGCGAAAAGGCGCGGCTTGAAGCCGAACTCTTTCGAAAACTGGGACTCGGCGAACCGCATTTTATTTCCGCACTGAGCGGCGGCGGCGTGGCGGACATGCTTGATGAAGTTATCAATGGTTTCGAAGAAATCGAAAGCGATGATGAAGCGGAAGACGCCGATGCGGGGAAAATAAAGTTGGCGATTGTCGGCAGGCCGAACGTCGGCAAGTCGTCATTAGTCAATGCGCTGACGGGCGAGAAGCGACACATTGTAACAACCCTTGCAGGCACGACGCGCGATTCCATCGATAGCGTATTCAAACGCAACGACGAAGATTATGTACTCATTGACACCGCGGGGCTTCGCAAGCGGGCGAGAGTTGAAGGCAACATCGAACTCTACAGCACGCTGCGAACCGAGAAAGCCATCGAGCGCGCCGATGTTGCAATCCTATTGCTCGACGCCGAACTGGGTTTGGAAAATCAGGACATGAAAATTATCAACCTCGTCGCTGAAAAAAAACGCGGACTGGTGATCGCGGTCAACAAATGGGATTTGCTGGAGAAGGACAGCCAGACGGCGGACGAGCTGACGAAAGTATTGCAATCGCAACTCAAAAGTTTTGGATACATCCCGACGGTTTTTATTTCGGCACTGCGGAAGCAACGTATCTTCAAAGCCATCGATCTGGCACGCGAGGTGTGGGAGAACCGGCGAAAGCGAATTGATACAAGTAAACTCAACGATGTGATGCAAGCGGAGATCAAGAAGTCCCCGCCGTGGTCGAAGTCGGGCAAGGAAATAAAAATCAAATACGTCGCTCAACTGTCCATCGAGCCGCCGCTGATTTGTTTCTACGCGAGCAACGCGGGACTTGTCGAGCCGCCGTATCGCAAGTGGCTCGAACGCAAAATCCGTGAGCACTTCGGTTTCGAAGGCACGCCGATTGAACTGCGCTTCCGCGAAAAGACCGAAGGCAAAACCAGCCGCGCGCCCAAACGCAAACGATAATCTTTCCACTGTCATTCTGAGCGTCAGCGAAGAATCTGCATTCGGAATTTTCCGCAATTCAAATGCAGATTCTTCACTTCGCTTGTGCTCCGTTCAGAATGACATGCAACTCTAATAGATAAATGGGAAAAGTTTTTTCGTGCGCTGTTGGTAAGCGGTGAAAGCCCCGCCGAAGTGTTTGGCAAGCAAGGCTTCTTCAATCTCGATGTGCGCTCCGAACCACGGCACGCCGAACAGAATCAGAACGCCGAGCGCGACCAGACTTTGCATCGCAATACAGACACCAGCATAAAGAAAAATGTAAGCGAGATACACTGGATGCCTTACGAGACTGTAAAGTCCGTTCGTTACAAGGTGATGTTTCTCTTTGATAATCAGCCGGTCGAAAAAGACGCCAAGCGTCTGCACCGCGCTCGCGGCAATGATACCGCCCGTTGCTACGAGCGTGAGACCTAGAGCGGAAATCCATGTTGTATCGACGCCGGAAAGAAATACAAGCGAAGGTTTTGCAAACAGCCAAAGTCCTTTTGAGAAATCGAGCACGGCAATCCAGTGCATCGCGTAGATGCCTAGAATGGTACTCATCCGCCAGCCGAATTGCCGCTTAACTTCCGGCGTCTCATCATTCTTCGAGAACCTTCCGTAACGCATCGCAGGCCAGAGCGGGCCGAGCAGGAACAGGAAGTAAAGTACCGCAAGCGTGATGACTTCCCACCGCGCCGCAACGCCCGTCAATAGAGCCGGAAGCAGCAGCAAAAAAAAGACGGCGAGAAACATTTGCCGCACGAAGCGGACGGTGCGTAAAAATCCTTTCATGCTAAATCACTATCTTTTTTGTGTCATTCCCATTTTCTCGTTGTATGTCATTCCCGCCCGCGAGCGGGAATCTTCGAAATTCGAAGTCAAGATTCCCGCGTTCGCGGGAATGACACGAAGTAGACTGTGAATAAAGACGAAACGCTGAAGCGGAAAATTGGCTTCGAAACAGTGCACCAAAAAACACCACACACAAAGTTCATATAATTCATTCAATTCAAAACTGTTTTCAACGATGCCAAACATTACCGAGCGTCAAGTGATTGATGCGCTTCGAAACGTGATCGAGCCGGATTTGCAGAAAGACCTCATCTCGCTCAACATGGTCAAGGATATAAAAATCGACGGGGCAAACAATGTTGCCTTCACCGTCATTCTCACAACGCCGGCGTGTCCGCTCAAAGACATGATTCGAACTGCATGCGTCAATGCGATCAAGCATCTCATCAAAGGCGCGGGCGAAGTTACGGTGAACATGACGGCCAACGTTACGACCATCAACGCCGCCGCCGATCAAGGACCGATGTCGCGCGTGCGAAACACGATTGCGGTTGCATCGGGCAAAGGCGGCGTGGGCAAATCGACCGTTGCGGTGAATCTCGCGGTCGCGCTCGCCAAAACCGGCGCGAAAGTCGGATTGATTGACGCCGACATCTACGGCCCCTCGATTCCGATGATGTTCGGCCTCAAAGAAGAAAAACCGGCGGTGCTCGGCAAGACGCTGATCCCGCTGGAAAAGTACGGCGTGAAACTCATGTCGATTGGATTTTTGGTCGATCAGAAAACCGCCGTCGTGTGGCGCGGCCCGATGATCTCAGGCGCGCTCCGGCAATTTATGAGCGATGTGCAGTGGAACGAGTTGGATTACTTGCTCTTCGATCTGCCGCCGGGCACGGGTGATATTCAACTCACGCTCGTGCAAACGCTGCCGCTGACGGGCGCGGTGATGGTTACAACGCCGCAAGATGTTGCGCTCGCCGATGTCGTCAAAGGCATTGCGATGTTTGAAAATGTGAAAGTGCCGATCTTGGGCGTCGTCGAAAACATGAGTTACTACCAACTACCCGATGGCTCAAAAGAATACATCTTCGGCGAAGGCGGCGGTTCGCGGATGGCGGCTGAATTTAAAGTCCCGTTCCTTGGCGAAATGCCGATCAGCACCGATGTACGTAAGGGCGGCGATGAAGGCGTGCCGATTGTGATTCGCAACCCTGAATCGGAGCAAGCCAAACTCTTTATGGCGACGGCGGAAAAACTCGCGCAGCAAATTGCGATTCGAAACGCGGGTGTAGGCAAAGGCTTGGAGATCGAAATCTAAAACGGGTGCTTCGTCATAAGCAACCTTTCACTAAATAGAGATATGAAAATGGCGCGAATTAGAACCGCAGGTACAGATATAAAAGCCTTGATGAAAGAAGCACTTTCGGAAGTGTTAGAGGAGAAGCAAGAACTGATTCAAGACGCGGTAAGAGATGCGATTGAAGATATATCGCTGGCGAAAGCAATCGAAGAAGGCAAGCGGACGAAGGCCGTCAGTCGGGCGACGATCTTCAGGACGCTGGCGGCCAAATGAAAACGCGCTTTAGAGAAAGTTTCGAGAAAGACTTGAAGAAAGTCAGAGATCAAAAAGTGAAGGATGCCGTAAAAAAAGTTATCGAAGCCGCCGAAAATTCAAGCAGTCTTTCGGAACTTGGAGATGTAAAGAAACTCAAAGGCACAAGCGGGTATTATCGCATCAGGATCGGAAATTACCGCATCGGTGTGGAAATAAAAGGAAATACCATTGAGTTCATACGGTGTTTGGATAGAAAAGAAATCTACCGCTACTTTCCGTGAACCGCCGCCTTCATCAAGTTGCAACAGGATGCTTCAAGTAAAAGACTTGGAGATTGAAATTTAATGATGAGCGTTAGCGATGACGCAATTACCTGCAATTGACACGGTACTTGGCAAGTGGCGAGCCGAAGGCATTAAGTTACTTCCACCTGCGACGGAAGCGACTGTTGTTGCAGCGTTGGATAAAACAGGGAAGCAATATTCGCAGGATGTTGTCGCTCTCTATTGTGCCACCGGCGGAATGGAGATGAATGAATCGGATCATTCTATGTGGGCACTTTGGTCGCTTGAGCAAGTCATCTCAGAAAATAAGGCCAGCAATCACGCGCATCTTCTTTTTTCCGACTATCTCATTTTCTCTCATCTCTATTATTTCAAGTATGAAAGCGAAGAGAAGTCGTCAATATATTTAGATCATTTCGTTGGAGAACCACCTGTAATTGTTGCAGCGAGCGTAAATGAGTTCTTTGAATTGTATTTGAAAAACCCTGAGAAATTAGAGATGTTCTTAGGGTCTTAAAAGACGCGATGAAACCCAAATTGACATTAGACCTCTTTCCTAAATAATTTGTCATTCCCGCGACTTGTAAGCCTCTGGCTTAACGCAGGAATCCTGACTTAAAACCCACTTAAGGTTCCCGCTTGAGCCAAAGGCTCATCAGCCTATGGCTGAAAGCCATAGGCTTACAAGTCGCGGGCGGGAATGCATATATGCCCCGCATTGAGCGGGGACAGAAAAGGGGCCGTTGCCAACATTTAGGAAAGACGTCTATTAAGGCGAACATCTTCAATGATCTGAAAAAACTTTTTACAACAGATGAATTGAGAGAAATTAAATTTTGAAAAAGAGAAGTATGAGCTTTGTAACGATGATAAAAGCGGTCGGTATGCCTATTACATTTTTGCTCATAGAACAGATGAAACGCGGCGCATCTATACCATAGCGACAGGCGCAGCTTTCTATAACTTCAACGAATATGCCGCGGCTCTCAAAAAGTCCCGACACAAGGAAGCGGAGTGACAGGGCAGATGACAGCAAGCAAGTTGACGCTCTGCTGGTTCAAGCGGAAAATCTGCTGAATGAAAATCCGGCCTTGTGTGTCTCTATATGCGACAAAGCAATTCGTAAGGGGAATACTTTAGCTCCTAACGCCGCCATGGCCCGATGTTTTGCTTTGAGAGGTCTTGCATCCCGCCGCCTTGGAAACCATCCGCTCTCGCTGCGTAGCCTGCGACATGCGTTTGCTCTTTATGAGCGCGTAAAACTCCCCGAAAAAGCCGCCGCCGTACTCAGCAACATCGGCCTCATCCTGTACGATATGGGCAATTATACCGCCGCTCTGGAATCCTATCATCACGCCCTCCGGTTATGCCAACCGCCAAACGGTAAAGTCGTGATCTCGATTTTATTCAATAATATTGGAAATATCTATCGGGAATGGCGCGACTCGGAACGGGCTATTTCCTATTATCACGAAAGCCTGAAACTCAAGCAAGAAATCGCCGATGAAGCCGGAATGGCTCACCCTCTCAATAATCTCGCCAACGAATACACCGCCCTGAAACAGTATGCGAAAGCCGACAAGTGTTATTCCCAAGCCTTGCAACTTCATCGAAAGTTTGGCGACAAAAGAGGTGAAGCCGCACTTTATTCCAACTTCGCTGAACTATATGCAAAGACGGGACGGATGTCCGAAGCTTTATCGGCGTTACAGCAAGCGCTGGGTATATCCGAAGCGTTGAAGGATCGATTATTGATAGCTCGTATCTGGCTACAGATAGGACAAGTAAATTTATTGCAGAGACGCTTTGAAGAATCGCTGCATTTTTTGCATAAAGCAATGAAGCTTTTGAAGTTGCTTAATGCACAGAACCTCCTTTATGAATGCCATTACGCTCTCTATGAATTGCACAAACAAACCGGCAATCCTGTACAAGCATTGCAGCACCATGAAAGGTTTTATACCGTGAAAACATCCGTGCTCGGGGATGAACTAAACCGCAAACTCAAGAACCTGGAGCTCACGATGGAACTCGGAAAGGAGCATCAGAAAACCGAAGTTTATCGCACGCAGGTTGGTACGCTTAAGGGCGAAGCGGCAGAAAAGACGAAGGAGATTGCAGCGATGGCGGTGCACTTGATTGAGAAGAACGGCGTGCTTTCCGGCTTGCACAGCCGGGCGGCGACACTTGCAAATGAGCCGAAAAAGAAACGCCGGATGAAACTGTTGAAAGAGATGTTAGTGACGGTAGTAGCAGCGATGGACTCAGAAAAAGATTGGACGGCATTTGAACGGCAATTCACGTACCTGCATCCTGAGTTTTTGAGTGTGCTTTCCAAAACCTTTCCCGCCCTGACGCCTACAGAACTAAAAATCTGTACGCTCCTTAAAGTTCAAATGACGACGAAGAATATCGCCGCGTTGTTGCACCGTTCTGTACGAACCGTTGAAGGGCAGCGACAGATCCTTCGCCGCAAACTCGGGGTAGCGAACGCCGCCGCCCTTACCTCATTTCTGTCCAAGTTTTAACCCGCCTCAATTTTTTATTTCTCCCACCTGCTTTTCTTTGCTGTGTAAACATCCCCCACAAAATCATACGAAATAATAAGTTGTGCGGACGTGCGTAGAAAACGCGTGTTGCAAGTGTGGGTGCAAGGAGTCATCTTCACGCATTCCAAAAACTTCATACCATAAAATCACTGCCACATTTGAACGTGGGGCAGCGAAGGCAACTTGGTCGGATGCAGGTGAAGCAGTATGAAGACCACGCAGGGAATCAGCAACAAACACTTCAATGAAACAACAATGATGAAACGCACGGCAAACACTTTAAATGGCTTTAATCTGCTTGATGATGCCAAGCAATGGCTGCTGGTAATGTTTCTTTTCTTCTCTTTAGCATTCTCATCAACTGCCTTGGCACAGCCCGTCGTAGATGGGTTTAGTATGATTCTGTTTCCCGGTGAAACAGTGGTGTCGAAGGGAATTTTCACTACTGGATGCTACATTCAGGATCGTACTGTGACATTTGGGCAACCAACATTACCATATGTTCAAATTAACCCGTCAGTGTGGCAAGCGTCAAATCCTCCCGAGTCAGGAAACGGGATAACCACTCCTTACACCATAACCTATACCGCTCCCGACTCACCCGGCACCTACCTTGTAGAAGTGCCTATAGGGGGCGATACCAAATACAAGTTCTACTTGTTTGTACCGGACATCAATGGATATTATTACTACAATAATGTGGAGTACATAGTAGGAGGAGGGAATGGAAGTTCAAACTCTTGCTATCCTAAGGCGGGAGAAACCGCCGAGCTTCCGGTTGAATTGATTCGAGCAAGTGGAGCATACAGCACAGGAAGTCCAAGTGTATGCCAAGAGCCTATTTTGGCTTCGGTTACAACATGGACGCATACAGCATTTATACACCCTGACCTGAAGCCGTATCTCGAGCCGGTTTTTGATGGAAAAGAACCGATCATCCTCTCTGTTCCTACCTACACTGCATCAAACGGTGTTGGCGTAACACCCGGTACTACACTTGTTACAATGACGCGTACTGTGCAGGCACCTCGTATCAAAAGCAGTTTAAAATCACAATACTCCATTTTTGAGAGAATAGAAAGAGACCTTGGGGGCATTAATTCTTTTGAATACAAACGATGGGACGTAACAGTTAGAGATACGAATGTCGTTTGTTTCTATCATCAACTTAAAGACCCAACATTTCCCGAAGATCTTCAAGAGGCTAGATTATTAACTTCATCCGAACGTCCTGATGATCCTGTATATTATTCTCTTTTTGATACATACGACGGGAGTGGAGCTTTTTATTACCCTGATCCAGTGAAGATTTGCGCGGATAGCTCAAACGCTACGCTCATTACATTTCGAGACCCTATTAGCAAACGTGGGCAGACGGTAGAATTTGAAGTGGAAATGAGATTTGGTTACAATGGAGGTGGATCCGCCCCTCCAAGTATTTTTTGGGATGGGAAAACATATAATCCAAGCTTTGGAAAATTCGAGACCGTCTCACAATCTCCTGATAGTATGGTCGTGCGTTACACACACCCAAGTTATGTAAGTGTTGATAATTACAGTTCTGCTCTTGGTATCAGAGTGCTGTATATAGATGAAGACGGTACAAAATCTAAGATCAGAGAGCATCCAATCGACTTGTACAATGCCCCGGTCGCCTTTTTCCATGGTCAATGGGATAATACCTCTTGCTTTCAGCAGATGAAAGATTCTTTTGTATCTGACGGCTGGCCAAAAGAGTTGCTTTGGCTGGCCAATTACAGTCCAGGTCGCAAGGGCGGTGGATCGAATGATGCTCCGTTCGCTGTAAATATTGAAAGAGGCACGGTTGTCATTGATATCGACAATGCCCTGAGAGCAGCCCGCAAGGCTGGATACTCAGCCGGAAAAGTATCATTAGTTGGTCACAGCTACGGTGGGGTTCTTTCCCGGCTCTATGTCCAAGAAACGCCCCCTGCCACAGGCGGATCATTCATCAAATATCGTAACGATGTGAGCCGGGTCATTACGATTGGCTCGCCCCATCTGGGTTCGCAACAAGGCGACGATCTCTATTATGGGTTGAGCGGAGGTGATACTCAGGTACTAGTCAAAGCGTTGATCATGGGTAGCATAATCAATCAAGATGTACTTTATACAGCTACGCAAGGCTCTTTACAGGATCTGCGTACGGAGTCTCCCGTGATGCGGTTTTTGATGAATGATCCCGCAGGCATTGAAAGGAATAAAGTGCCCAGCTCGGCGGTTTATACGATTGCCAGTCCTTGCCAACTTATAGAGGACGCCCTTGAACAAAACGGATTTATAAATGTGTCGCTTATCTTCGGCTATCTCGAGAATACGATAAATTTTCTCAACAATATCCCGTTTGTAAATCTGGGAGGTGTCATAGAAGGCGCCAGTACCAACGCGATAAATAAACTTATTTCTGAAACATTTCCGAGCGTATTTAATGGCGATGAAAGTGAATTAAGCGTCTCTGTCGGAAGTGCCCTCGGCAATCCATCCGGTAGTCCGGCAGCTACCTTTGCAGCCGAGAATGTGCTTCATGGCAAGCAACCCAGAGACCCTGCCGTCATCGCCAAAACCAAAGAGCTGTTGCTCGTGGATCCCTATACGAGCACCAAGTTCACCAAAGGATTTCACCCCGTACCGCCGCCACAGTTCGCGGATCCAAGCGCATCCCAATATCTTTACTTTGATCCATCCTATAAGGGCAAAGATCCCTCACCGGATACTTGCCTCAAAGAGATACCCACCTCCCCGAGCGCGAGATCGGTGCAGATGGCCTATGCCAAAACGATGGCCGGCAAAGGGATGTATGGATTGAGAACATCGGATGTCTCGAGCACCATTACTGCTCCGGCGGATAACCAAACTTTCGCTGTCGGTCAGTCGGTCACGATGCAAGTGCAACCGCAAGGCGCGGTGGCGGCACAAATCTTCGCCGTTCGTTACCCGAATGTAGCCCCAACCGATTCCTCGCATATCATCATGGGCTTTGATCCGGTCGGAGCCGCCACCGCTTTCACTTTCAAAGTCCCTGATGCCGCCATCGGCAAGGCGTACTTATTTGCTTGCACTTTGGATTCACTGGGCAATTACACCTCGATTGATTCAGCGGTAATCAACATCAGTGTGCCCGCTTCGGTGATCAGCCTCCAAACTTATAATTCATTTTACGCAACAGAGGTGGGTGATACGACGATGCTGAATCTTTACGGCACATTCAGCGACGACATCAAACGCGATATCACCGGGCTTGCCGGGTTAAGTTATACTTCAAGCAACCCGTCGGTGATTGAGGTGTTGGGGGAGCAAGTGTTGGTGGCCAAAGCGATTGGCACGGCGACGATCACGGCGAGCTATCAAGGCCAGCAAATGACGACGGAGGCCGAGGTGTCGCCCGTTACTTCCGCAGCGACGAGCAGCGTGGGCAGTGGCAACGGCGACGGCGCGACAACGCCGAAAAGCGGCAATGTGTCGAAGGCGTATTCGCTGTCGCAGAACTATCCGAACCCGTTCAATCCGGCCACACGCATTTCATTCTCGTTGCCCAGTGCAGGGTTGGTAAAGTTGAAAGTCTATGATGTGTTGGGACGGGTAGTGAAAGTGTTGGTCGATGAGAAGCGGGACGCGGGACGCTATGAAGTCTCGTTTGATGCGAGCCGGTTTGCATCTGGGGTTTATTTCTACAGATTACAGTCGGGCAACTTTATTCAAAGCAAGAAAATGATTCTCGTCAAGTAGACAACACGTCAATCGCTTGGTCAGCACGACATGATACACGGCTGTTGATGCTTTATCGAAGAAAAAGGTAGGGAGTAAAACAAGCACCGAGCAAACAAGGGAAGCCACTGGTAGGTAAAGGCTCGGTGCTTGAAATCTGAGGTGATGCTGCTA
>JACMJS010000019.1 GCA_014380515.1 Chlorobiales bacterium | reverse complement strand
TCATTTCATTTCTTGTCAATTGGCAATTTTTCCGGCGAAGAAACTTCCGACCTTTGAACGGAACTTCAAAAGACTTCTTGCTAAAGTCGTTCTTGTGTCATTCCGGCTTGACCGGAATCCTTCTTGCAGCTGAATTAAGAAAGATTCCCGATCCCGCTCAATGCGGGACTCAAAGCAGCATGGCGGGAATGACTTTCGCAAGAGGTCTAAAAAAAATAAAGCCAATACTTATGACGGCACTCCATCGTATCACCACCGCGATGTGGATAACGCTGTTCGGCCACACGATGTGTTTTTTCGGAAACCTGTATGAAACTGATTCTAAACTTTCTCCGACTGCTCGGCGTCGGCGTTTGCGTTGTAAGTCTGATTAAAATCTTCGATATAAAACTGACTCACGCCTGACGCCTCCTCCGCGCCTGAATTTTTTTTGTCGCAGGAACGATTTGAACCGAAAATAGTTTTTACCTACCGAATTTTAGGTAGTCTTTCTGAGCACCTGTCAAATACATAAAAATCATCACAATCAAATGAAATACGCTTTGCTGTTTCTACTGCTTTGCGGAGCGGCTACTCCGGCTTTCGCTCAGGATTCTTCCGGCGCCGACGCTGCGATTGCGCGGGGCACGCTCTCGGGTAGAGTCGTTGAAAAAGCCACGCAAGAGCCGCTCATCGGGGCTACGGTGCGCATCGTCGGGACGGCGTTCGGCGCAGCGACCGATACGGAAGGAAATTTTACCATCAAAAATATTCCGGTGGCGACTTACCGGATTTCTGTTTCCGCCGTCGGCTATGAGAGTGCAACGAAGACTGACATCACGCTCAATCCCGCGCGTCCGGTTACGCTTAAAATTGAACTGGCGGAGTCAAGCGTCGATAGCAAAGATGAAGTCGTCGTTACCGCCGACTATTTTCAAAAATCCGGCGACGCGGTCGTGAGCGAACAGAAATTCAGTTACGAAGAAATCCGGCGGCTGCCGGGCGGCTTCGAAGACGTCGTGCGAACGATCTCGACCTTGCCCGGCGTCGCTCAAGCTCAGAACGGACGCAATGATTTGCTCGTGCGGGGCGGGGCACCGTCGGAGAATTTATTTCTGATCGATAACATCGAATCGCCAAACATCAATCACTTCGGCACGCAAGGCGCGGGCGGCGGTCCGCTCTCGTTTGTCAATTTGGATTTCGTCGAGGGCACGACGTTTTCAACCGGCGGGTTCGGCGTCAGATACGGCGACCGAATCTCAAGCGTGCTCGGTATTGATCTGCGTAACGGGCGCGAAGACCGGCAAGGCGGCAAGGCCACGATTTCCGCTTCGCAATTCGGTTTGAATCTCGAAGGGCCGGTCTTGGGCAACGGCCAATATTTATTTTCCGCGCGGCGCAGTTACTTGGATTTTATTTTCAAAGCGGCAGGCTTTTCGTTCGTGCCGGAGTATTGGGATTTTCTCGGCAAGGCATCCTACAACCTTGGCGGCGGCAATAGCATTTCGCTGCTCGCCATCGCCGCTCTGGACAACACGCGGCAGTTCAACGACGACGCCGACGACCGCTTCGATAATTCGCGGCTGCTCAGCAACACGCAGAACCAACTCGTTGCGGGCATCACGTGGAAGCGCGTGTTCAAAGGCGGATTTTTTAATCTGACGTTCGGACGCACACTGGTCGATTACAAGTTTCAACAAAATGATTCACTGCTTTCGCCCGTCTTTAAAAATAATTCACGCGAAGATGAATTTAATTTGCGGCTCGATGCGCTCTACCAACTTTCGCGCGAAACGGAATTTACGTTCGGCGGCCAAGCGAAAACCATCGGCTTTGGTTCGGATATTTCTTTGAAGACGACGAACCTAGATGTATCGTTCAGCGACCGTTTCTACAAAAGTGCGCTGTATGCCCAAGTCTCCCAACAGTTTTTAAATCGCCTGCGCGTCAATCTCGGCGGACGCATTGATTACTTCTCCGGCATCGATACGAAATTTTATCCGGCGGTGCGGGCTTCGGCTTCGCTCTCGCTTGATCCGCAGACGAATCTGAATGCGAGTGCGGGACAGTATTTTCAAGCCCCGTCGTACATCTGGCTGGTGGCCAACGCACAAAACCGGAACCTGAAAGAAATTAGTACGCAAGTGGCGGTGGCGGGCATCGACCGTGCGGTATCGCGCGATGTAAAGGTAAGCCTCGAAGCCTACTACAAGCGTTACACCGATTATCCGGCGAGCCTTTCGAGAACGTATCTGGTACTCGCCAATACCGGCGCGGGCTTCGGCGGCTCGGACGACGGCTTCGCGGCCTTCGGTCTCGATCCGCTCGCAAGTTTGGGTCAGGGCGAGTCGCGCGGCGTAGAACTCTTCATCCAGAAAAAACTTTCCGACTTGAAATTTTACGGCGTGTTGAGTCTGAGCGTCAATGAATCCCGCTTCACGGCAATCGACGGCGTTTCGCGGCCTAGCAATTTTGATCAGCGCGTGATTGCCAATCTTTCCGGCGGCTACCAATTTTCAGATCAGTGGGAAGCCGGAATTAAATTTCGATTTGCAACCGGACGCCCGTACACGCCCGTCGCTGCGGCCTCAGCGGGCGGCGATCCCGCGAGCGGTTATCAAGTAACCTCGCAGTTCAATGCATTGCGTTTGGAGGCGACGCATTCGCTCGATGTGCGGGTAGATAAGCGGTGGCCGTTTGCCAACTGGAATTTGATTACCTACATCGACATTCAAAACATTTATAACCGGCAGAATCCCAATCCGCCGGAGTGGAGCGATCGATCGCAGCAGGGCGAAGTACAGACGGGGCTGGGTCTCCTGCCGACGATTGGAATCAATGCAGAGTTCTAAATGCTCGCGCTGCGGATAGCCGTCGAAATAAAAAAGCGTCCCTCGCCGGACGCTTTTTTATTGAAGCCAAAACGAAATGCCGAAATGAACATGAGACTTCTTGCTAAAGTCTTTCTTGTGTCATTCCTGCCACGTCGGGAATCCTTCTTATTTCAGTTGCAAGAAGGATTCCCGACGTGGCGGGAATGACTTTCGCAAGAGGTTTATTATTTTTTTTCGGCGGCGGTTTTGAGTTGCGCCAGTTCGTTGCGAATGATGTCGTTTTTCGGATTGAGTTGCAGCGCGGCTTCCAAATCGGTGCGGGCTTGATCCGGATGACCCAAGCGTTTATTGGAGAGGCCGCGATAGTAATAGGCTTCCCATACCGATTGATCCACATTAATCGCTTTGGTGTATTCGTCCGTGCTCATCAGGTATTTGCCCATGCCGTCGAAGGCTTGGCCGCGTCCGATATAGGCTTCGATGAACCGCGGGTTGCGGTCGAGCGTAAGACCGAAGTTGTCAATCGCCAATTCGTAGCTGCCGCGCTGCATCAAAGATTTGCCTCGCCAGTAGTAGCCGTCGGGTTCGCTCGGGCGAAGCTTGATATAATAATTCGCATCAACGACGGCTGAGTCGGCTTTATTGATCACCAAGTAAAGTTGGCAGCGGCTCAGATAAGCCACCGCGAAAGCAGAATCAAGGCGAAGAGCGGTGTTGTAATCATCCTTCGCATAATCATAAAGTTGCTTGGCCATGTAAATGTCGCCGCGCGATTTGAACACTTCGGGATCGCGCGAGTTGAGGCGGGCGGCCATGTCGTAACTCTTCAGGGCTTCGGTTGCGCTGCCGAGGGCGAAGTAGGCTTTGGCGCGGTTGGCATGAAAATCAGCGGCGCCGGGCTCTATGGCGAGGGCGGCGTTGAAATCGTCGGTCGACTCGATGTATTTCCTGAGCCGGTATTTGGAAATGCCGCGATTGTTGAGCGCGTCGGCGTAGGTCGGCGAAATCTCGATGGCTTTGCTGAAGTCCATAATTGCATCGTCGTACCGTTCAAGATTGCGCTTGATGACGCCGCGATAGTTGAACGCCTGAGCGAACCGCGGATTCTTGCGAACGGCGAGGTCAAGTTGTTCAATCGCTTGTTGAAAGTCGCCGCGGCTGAACAGTTCTTCCGCCGCATCAAAATACTTGTATCCCGCGGGCATCTTCACCGGCTTGACAGGCTGTGCGGCAGCCGGAAAGGATGAAAGCATCAAGGCAAAAAAGACCGGCATGAACGCCGCAAAGCGTCCTGAAAGTAAACCGCCGTCAATATGTTTGACGCGGCGTTTGAAATCGTAGAAAGGTTTTGTCATGGTGTTTCGTTAAGCCCGTGCGCGCAGGCACAGACAGAGTTAAGGTTGATTGAAAATGAATAGCGACGCCCCCGAGTATAACTCATTCCCGCAAAAATATCCATGCCGCTTGTTGCGAATCATGCAGCGGGCAATTTCGGCAAGGCAAGGTTCGGGCGGGCGGCGAACACGGGCAATGCGGGCGGGGCGGCCTGCATCTGCTTTTGAATTTCGGCGATGGCGCGTTCAAGTTGCGCGTCTCTACCGGCGGCGTAATCCTGCGGCGCAAGATCAACTTCGATGTGCGGATCGGTGCCGTAGTTTTCGACCGCCCAACCGACGTCGTGAAACCAAAAGGAAAACTCCGGCTGCGTGGTGATGCTACCGTCGGCGAGCGCATGTCGCGGATGAATCCCAACGACGCCGCCCCACGTCCGCTTGCCGATGAGCGTGCCGAGGTTCATCATTTTAAAACAGTGGCTGAAGATGTCGCCGTCCGAACCCGCGAATTCATTGGTCAAGGCGACGACCGGACCTAAGATGCTGTACGACGGATACGGCTCGGCGCCCGCCCACCGCGTGATGTCGTAGCCTAAGCGTTTTCGACCCAATTTCTCCAACAACAGTTGCGATACATGTCCGCCGCCGTTGAAACGCACATCGACGATCATCGCATCGAGCGCACTCTCCGTCAGATACGCGCGGAAAAATTCCGAGTATCCCCACGGCCCCATATTCGGGACATGCACATAGCCGACCTTGCCGCCCGTCGCGCTATGAACCAACGCCGTGTTGCGGTTCACCCACGCACGGTAATAAAGCATCTGTTCATCGCGCAACGGCTTGATACGCACGATGCGTTCATCCGCCTCACCTTTACCTGCGACTGCTGAGGCGACCGTCAATGCGACTTCGTTGCCCGCTTGATTGACGAGCAACGCGCCAAGCGAAACGTCTTGCGACGCCCGCTGTCCGTTCACGGCCAGAATCACGTCGCCGGATTTAAGACCCACGCCCGGCGCGGCGAGCGGGGAATTCTTGCCTTCATCCCAACTGTCGCCGCGCACGATGCTTGTAATTCGGTAAGTGTTTTTTACAACATCAAAATTGATTTCCGCGCCGAGCAAGCCCTGAAAGTATTTCGGTTCGGGACGGTAGTCGCCGCCTTGCTCGTA
>JACMJS010000142.1 GCA_014380515.1 Chlorobiales bacterium | reverse complement strand
TGGAGATGGCGCAAGGCGATTTTACGGCTGAACTTGGATTGCTCGATGACGGCACACCGCCGCAACTGTTCGTTCAAAAACATCTCATCCCGCACATCGATCACATCGATCATCTGTTTCAACCCGAACCGGATGCGACCTTACAGACGCCCTCCGTCGTCTCCGCTTATCTGCGCGATTTGATCGAGGCCGCTGGACTTAAGGAGATTGACATCAAACCGAGAGTTTCACATTTCGATATCGAGAAACATGAAAAGGCGGGCGCACTGCTGCGGACGGGACTCGAACCGAACACGGTTTTGAAAGTGCTCCGCCGCGGATTTCTATACGGCAATCTCGTTCGCAAAGCCCAAGTCGTCAGAGCGGAGTAGTGCGTACCGCACTTAACTGTAGGAGCATCGCCGCAACAGAGCGTGCCATGGCGGCAATTCAAGACAAGATGAAGTATTACATCGGAACATCGACATGGAGTCAGCCGGATTGGGTTGGAAATTTCTATCCCGACCGTGCGAAGTCCAAAGATTTTTTAGCCGAGTACGTCAAGCGGTTGCCGACGGTCGAAGTCGACTCGACATTTTACGCGGTGCCGAAAACAAGCGTGGTTGAAAACTGGTATCGGATTGCGCCGGAAAATTTTGTGTTCAGTGCCAAGTTTCCGCAGCGCATCACGCACGAATTGCGGCTCATAGATGCTGCTGAAGAGACCGAACATTTTTTGAAAACGCTCTCGCTGCTCGGTGAAAAACTGGGCGTGCTCGTCATGCAGTTTCCGTTTGACTTCGAGGCAACCCTGCAAACGGTTGAGGCAATGAAATCCTATTTGGCCAAACTTCCCACGACGGGATTCCGGTTTGCCGTCGAGGTGCGGCACAAGTCGTGGCTGCGCGAAGGATTCTATGAACGCTTGCACAAGCACAACATCGCGCTCGTCTTGGCTGATTTGCCTTACATGCCCAAACTCGATGTTGAGACGGCGGACTTCAGTTACATCCGCTGGCTGGGCAACCGCAAAGCGATGGACGGGCCGTTCAAGGAAATCCGCGTCGATAAACATGATGAACTCGATGCGTGGCTTGAGATCATCCGCCGCCTGAAAGGGGAGACGCTCTACGGCTACTTCAACAATCACTTCGCGGGACACTCGCCCACGAACGCCGAGCAGTTCGCCGCAACGCTCCGCGAAGCGCTACCGCCGGACGCATCGAAATAAAAACGGTCTCGATGTGAGACCGCTTAGATAAAATCGCTTGTACTTTTATCAGACCGGACACCGGATGGTTTCGGGCGGCGGCGTCAGGAGGCGCGGCGGGTGGCGATAATTTTTTCGCCCCACTTTTCGATCAGGCGCGGATCGTCGCTGTTGAGCACGGCTTCGAGCGGCAAGTGGATCGTGCTTTTATCGGTGAAGCGAACGAGAAAACCGCCGATGTCTTCGTGGGTTTCGACGGGACGGTCGTAAAAAGCCTCGCCCATGTTGCTGTCGGTATGGAAGGAGATTTCGTATTTACCCAGATCGGGATAAACTTCACCCAAGCGTTTGACCACGCGAAGGATTTTGACTTCCATGCTGCTATCCGTCATGGTGCTTTTGGTTAAAGAATTGATGAGACTGTTGAAAGGACGAGAAGACTTCGGCTTGCGGGGACAAATATACAGTGCCGCTTCGCACCGTGCAAACTTCCGTCCGCTCGCGTTCAAAAATTCCCGAAGGTGATGCGCCCGTGCCTTGCAGGCCGCACGCTATATTCATTCGGGCTTGACATGGGCGGACGTCCGAATCCTTTTATGACCTCGAATGTTGTGATCAAATTTCTGCGAAATGTTTTTTTGCTCGGCACGCTCGCCGTCCTGACCGTGCTTGCCGGACAATCGATTCGAATCGTTCGAACCTACCAACACTGGGCGCAAACGCCGCCCGCGAAGTCCGACGCCGCTCTGGTACTCGGCCACCGGTTGGAATCGGATCGTCCGTCGGCGGAACTCGTCCGGCGTTTGGAAAAAGCCGTCGAACTTTATGCGGCGGGAGTTGCGCCGGTGCTGATGGTTTCGGGCGGCAAGTCTGAACCGGACGCGCGAAGCGAATCGGACGTGATGAAAAATTATCTGATGGCCAACGGCGTGCCGCCGGAGCAGGTGGTAACGGAATCGCAGGCGAGGTCGACCCGCGAAAATTTTAGATTTTCCTTGCCGCTTCTCAAGCAGCGGCACATCCGAAGCCTTTTGGTTGTAACCACCAAATCGCATCTTTGCCGCGCGATGATCATGGCCGAATCACAAGGACTTGAAGCCGCCGGGATCGTAACGACGGGCGTTGCCGCTGATTTCCCCGATGATATAACCGCCGTACTTTCCGTGATCACCGAAGCCGTGAAACTCACGCACGACGATCTGGTATCCTTGCGGCGGACGTTTTCCAAATGATGCACTGAGATTTTTAAAAAACTATTTTCGAAAAAAAAGTATGGCGAAACATAACATCACGCTGCTGCCCGGCGACGGCATCGGGCCGGAAATCACCGAAGCGGTGCAGAAAATTTTGAGCGCGGCGGCGGTCGATATTCATTGGGAAGAACACTTGGCGGGCAAACCGGCCATTGAAAAACACGGCGATCCGCTCCCGAACTTCGTGTTGGAATCGATCAAGAAAAATAAAGTCGCGCTCAAAGGGCCGATTACGACTGAGGTCGGCAAGGGATTTAAATCGATCAACGTGCAACTGCGCAAGTCGCTCGGCCTCTACGCGAGTTTGCGCCCCGCCAAAACCATGCCGGGCGTGCCGACGCGGTATACCAACGTGGACATCATCGTCGTGCGCGAAAACACCGAAGACCTCTACTCGGGCATCGAGAATGAAATCGCGCCGGGCGTGATTCAAGCCTCGAAAATTATCACGCGCGACGCTTCGACGAAAATCGCCCTCTTCGCGTTCAAGTACGCCAAAGATAACGGACGCAAAAAAGTCTCGGCGATTCACAAAGCCAACATTATGAAATTGGCCGACGGACTTTTTCTCACCTGTTGCCAAGAAGTCGCGGCGAAATATCCTGAGATCGAATACAACGAAGTGATCGTCGATAACTGCTGTATGCAGCTCGTGATGCGTCCCGAACAGTTTGATGTGATGGTCTTGGAAAATCTGTACGGCGATATTGTTTCTGATCTGTGTGCGGGACTTGTCGGCGGGCTGGGCGTGGTGCCGGGCGCGAACATCGGCACGGACGCAAGTTTGTTCGAAGCCGTGCACGGCTCTGCGCCTGACATTGCGGGTCAAGGCTTGGCCAACCCGACCGCGCTGCTTTTATCGGCGGTAATGATGCTCGATCACATCGGCGAAACCAAAGCGGCGGAGCGCATCCGCAACGCCGTCTACCGCGTGCTCGGCGAAGGCAAAGTGCTCACGAAGGATTTGAAAGGCGACGCGACGACGGGCGAATTTACCGATGAACTCATCCGGTACATTATTATCAAGTAACGCTGAACTCAACCCCTGTCCCGCGTCCGAGCGGGACAGGGGTTCGGCATTTCACGACGAACGCATTTCGAATAATGGATTCACTTCAACAACTTAACGAGCGGATATTTTTTTTCATCAACGGCGCGATGAAGCATCCGGTGAACGACTTGTGGCTGGGCTACACGACCTTCTTCGGCGATGCGATCTTTGTTTATCCGGCGATGATCGTGCTGCTTTATTTTATCGACCGCCAAAACTACCGTCGCAACTTTCTGGTGTTTCTGCTGACGGCGATACTCGGATTAATTGTAACCGCGTCGCTGAAATCTTTTTTCAATGCGCCGCGTCCGCTCGCGTATTATGAATCGGCGATCAAGCAAGGGCGAGTGGTTGTCAATGTATTATTCGAGCCTTACACCACGCGGTCGTTTCCATCGGGACATTCGCAAGTGTGCTTCACGGTTGCGGCGACGCTCGCTTGGATTTTAAAACATCAATCCGGCACGGCGACTGTAGCGGCGGTGCGGCAATGGATTTGGGCGTTGTATCTGTGTGCGGTCATCGGTGCCATTTCACGCATCTATGTCGGCGTGCATTTTCCGGTAGATGTGGTGGCGGGAAGCCTTGTCGGATTTTCAACCGCGCAATTGGGGCTGTGGATTGCGGAACGTCGCATCGCCGCGCGTGCGGAGAAAACACAATTGTCGCAGGCGCCGGGTACGTTTGAAAAACACCGTTGATTTTTTTGCTGCAATGAATTGGATGTTTGTCAATTAAACGGCTACTTTCCGGTGGGCAATTTCAATCACTGCCCGGTTACAATCAACCAATAACATCTGATAACATTTAACAAACTTCAAATGACAAACCGGTATTTGAATGCTTTACGGGCTTCCGCAACGGAAACCGGACGAAGCAACCAAACCATCGCTTCTGCTGGCGAGTGCGCCATTCACACGTTCATCAACGCCCCACGCTACATATTGAGCCTTGCAGTGTTGCTGTTCATGGCGATGCCCGTCGCCGCCACGACGCCGCCCGCTAAAGGCGTCAAAGCCCCGGCGGGTTTCGCTGCGTCGCAAGCCGAGATGAGCAAAAGTTACGCAACCGGATATTGGGCTGAGCGATTTGCAGCGCGGCGGTCGCGCGTTGAAAAACTGGAGCGCGAAGGAAAATCCAATGCCGCTGCGAGTGTGGCGGCGGTAACCGGCACGATCAACGCGCCTGTGCTGCTGGGTCGCTACGGCGGCACGATTGCAGACCCTGCTGTGCCCTCCGTCGAAAAAATTTCCGCCGCACAGTTTCAAGAGCATTTGTTCGGCACTTCCGACGGTACATCGACCGGCACGCCGAACCCGAGCACGGTTACAGAGTATTATCAAGAAGTCTCATATGGCGACCTGACCATGTTCGGAAAAGCCATCGGCTACTTTACTTGCCCGCAAACCCAAGCCTACTATACCGTCGGCAGCGGTATCAACAATACCGGTACGCTTACCGGTGCCACCGCAGTTCGAGGCGGTGTATTTTTGGTCGATCTTGTCCGTGTTGCCGATGCGACGGTCAACTTCGCCGACTTCATCGACTACTATGATGCGAGCGGCGACGGGCACATCTCCGTCGTGCTTGGCGTGCATACCGGCGCCGATGCCGCCTCTGGCGCACCCAACCAAATCTGGTCGCATCGCTTCAACCTTAATAGTGTTTCCGGTTCAGACAACGTGCCCTTCACAAGTCCTTCCCGAGCGAGCGGCTATGAAACGAATGATGTTACGCCCGACGGCCTGCACAAAGTGATCATCGACGGTAGCTACGCGATGCAACCCGAACTGGCAGGCAACAGTGATGCGGGCACGGTCGTCAAGGGGATCGGCGTCTTTGCACACGAACTCGGACATGTTTTCGGTTTGCCCGATCTCTACAGCACACAAGCGAAAGGCGAAGGCGCAGGCAACTGGTGCGTGATGGCGGGCGGCGGTTACGGCGGCGATGGTGCGCATGAAAATACACCTTCCCATCCGAGCGCATGGTGCAAGGAACAAATGGGTTGGCTGCAACCCGCTGTCGTTTCGGCCTCACAAACCCTCAGCATCGGTTCGGCGACGTCGGGCGCGCCGCAGAGCTACAAAATTTATCCGGTCGGTGCGCCGAGCAAAGAGTATTACCTGATCGAAAACCGGCAACGCACCGGCTACGATACATATCTGACCAGCCCCGGCCTGCTTGTTTGGCATGTTGATACGACCAAAGCCGGATTGCTGACGCGCGTCGGCAACAGCGTCAACAACGACCCGGCGGCCTACGGCATGGGTCTCATTCAAGCCGATGGTTTGAACGGTCTCAATGTCGGCACAAACCGCGGCGACGCGGGCGATCCGTTTCCGGGCACCACCAACCGGCGGGCGTTGAGTTTCAACAGCGGCCTCAACCCGACCACGAAACTTTACACGAGCCTCAACCCGCGCTTCGCTCTCGGCAGCATTTCCGATACCGGCTCAGTGATGACGGCTGAGATAACCATCGAAGTCGTTCAAGCGAATGATTTCGGCGCATTGCAAATCACTGAACCCACAGCCCGCATCAGCGTCGGCAATACTTGGCGGGTTGCCGCGACGGCGCAGAACTACGGCACAGCCGCCGAAGCGAGTGCATTTAGATATACGGTCGATGGCGGCGCGCCCGTCGGCAACTTTACGTCGGCCTCCGTCAGTCCGAACACGCTCACCTCCGTTTTCTTTGAGGGCGCGGAAGGTTTCGTGCCGCCCGCACCGGGAACATACACGGTCAAAGTTTTTTCCGATCTCGCCACCGACCTTAACCGTTCGAACGACACCGCGACCATCGTGCTCGAAGCCATTCCCGAAGCCATCACCACCCAGCTTAACTATCCGACAACGAGCGCGCTCAATACCTCCGGCACTTACACCGCGCTCGATTCGCTGACCGGCTCGGCGATCACCACCGCTGATTTTGACAATGCAAACTCCTTGCCCGTTGACATCGGATTCACGTTCAGTTACAACGGCACGGCCTATACGCAGTTCGTTCTAAACACGAACGGCTTTATCAAACTCGGCAACCTCGCGCCATCGACGGCCTCACTGTTTGGTTCGGCGACCTCAATTACGGGCGGCACGCTAGCCAGCACGGACGCGGCGGATGTCAATCTCATCAGTGCGTTCAACATCGATCTGCAAGCGGGTGCAAGCACGCCGGAATACCGCGTCTCCACAAGCGGCACGGTGGGTTCGCGGGTCTGCACGATTCAGTTCAAAAATCTCAGAGATAAAGATGAAGGCTCGCAGAACATTCAGTTTGATAACATCAACTTTCAAATCAAACTTTACGAAGGATCGAACATCGTTGAACTCGTTTATGGAACATGGGCGGCGAAATCCGGTGCAACCTCGAATTTTAAATACATCGGTATCGGTTTGAAAGGCATTGATGCAAGCACGCTGCAAATCAACCGGTTGCAGAAAGCATCTACGGTTGCATGGAGCAGCAGTATCTTTACGACAAGCCTAGGTGGCAACGCACACAACGTTCGCCTGACACCGTTGCCGGACGCCGGACGCACCTATCGCTTCGTGCCGGTCGCAGCCAACGTGCTTGACATCGGTGAAGTTGCCGTCGCACCGAAAACCTTTGAACTGCGGCAAAACTATCCGAACCCGTTCAACCCGAGCACCGTGATCAATTATCAATTATCAGCTAGCAGCCAAGTCGGTTTGAAAGTATTCGATGTGCTCGGCAGGGAAGTCGCAACTTTAGTAAATGAACGGCAAGCGGCGGGCGGCTACAGCGTGCGTTTCAATGCCGCGCGGCTTTCAAGCGGCGTGTATTTCTACAGACTTGTTGCCGGAAACTTCGTGCAAACCAAAAAAATGTTACTTGTAAAGTAATCCCGCATCGCGGCGATACCCGCAAGTAACTGCTGCGCTCATATTCGCGCAAAATCTTTTTCCGAAAAAGCAACCCGTTCAAATGATGGACGGGTTGCTTTTTTTTCAGGCGGATGAAAGCTGGTGGCGGCACGAAACAACCTTGCGACTCCCGGAAGAAACATATCGCTCTCGCTTGCCCTCGGCGGATGCGATAAGGTGCTTCGGAAAATGCTTCCTATTTTGCGGCACGCATCTTCTCATGCACAAACCTTAAGACCGTTCATATGTTTTTCAGACTTCAATCGCTTTATCTATTTATTGCCGCGCTCTGTATCGCCGCAAACTTCGGTCTGTTGCCGTTTTGGAATTTTACCGTTCCGGTTCCGAACCGCGCTGCGGAACAACTCTCGCTCTATGGGTTTCAACGTTTCGGTATGAACGCGCAGGGCAGTGCGAGTGCGCTCTTCATCCTCTTCAACGCTTTGGCGGTGATTGCGGCGGCATTGTGTCTCATCGGCATTTTTCTATACACCAACCGCCGCTTGCAACAGCAAGTGATCGGCGCGGCGACGATGGTTTCGATTCTCACCGTGTTGTGCGCGGTTGCTGCCGCGCTCTCGCTGCGCGGACGGGTGGCGGGACCGGAAACGGCGGTCGCCCAGATGCCTGGTGCCGGATTGTTCTTCATCCTCGTCGCCGTCTTGCTCCAATGGCTCGCCCGCCGCGGCGTGAAAGGCGACGACAAAATCGCCAACGCTTACAAACGGTTGTAAACACTGGAACAGCTCCGATGAAAATCCTTTGGACTTGCGGCGATCCGAACGGCATTGGCATTGAGATTTTGCTCAAAGCCGCATCGAACTTCGAAAAAAGTCCGCACCATTTCATTGCCCTCGGGGCGTTCGAGGCGATTGACTTTTACAACCGGCGATTGAACTTACATCGTAACCTTGTTCGCATCGAAGGTTTATCGGCGTTGCCGCAAACAAAAACCGGCGCGGCGATTTTCGTCATCGATGCGGGCGGAGATGTTTCGCCGCAAGCCGGAATGCTCCGTGCGGACGCAGGACGAGCGGCGATGCAAGCCGTTGAACTTGCCGCCAATCTGTGTTTGACGAAACAAGCCGACGCCGTTGTAACCGCGCCCCTCAACAAAGAAGCCATCAACCTCGCCGGATATAATTTTCAAGGCCACACCGATTTTCTGGCGCACCTGTGCGGCGTCAAAACTGAAATGATGATTCTGGCCGATGAATTTTCCCTACTCCGCGTTGCGCTCGCCACCGTGCACACGCCGCTCGAAAAAGTTGCTGAAAAAGTCCGGGGCGTCAATCTTTCGCAAATGATTGAACGCCTTGCAGAGTCGCTGCAACAGGATTTCGGAATCGCAGAGCCGCGCATCGCCGTGCTGGGTCTCAATCCGCACGCTTCCGACGGCGGCGTCATCGGCCATGAAGAAAACGAAATTCTCACGCCCGCCATTGCAAGGCTTCAAGAAAAATTTTCGGATGCGTTTTCCGTCGCGGGACCGTTCGCCGCCGACGGATTCTTCGGCATGAAAACTTACAAGAACTACGATGCGGTGCTGGCGATGTACCACGATCAGGGCTTGATCGCGTTCAAGATGCTCGCCTTTGAAACGGGCGTGAACTTCACCGCCGGTTTGCCCATTGTCCGCACCTCGCCCGACCACGGAACGGCGTTTGACATTGCGGGCAAAGGGACGGCGAGCGAAACGAGTTTCGTAGAGGCTACACGGCTCGCCGTTAAAATCGCGTCGGCAAGAATGAATGGTATAAACCGTATCGGAAAAATACAAGCGGAGGAAACATGATCGATTTTAAAAACGTCTCGCTGCAATTGGGCAGCAAACAAGTTTTTGACGGATTAAACCTGCACATCGGGCGCGGTGAGTTCGTCTATATCGTCGGATCGTCGGGCGTCGGCAAAAGTTCGCTGCTCAAATTGCTCTACATGGAATCCTTCGCGGGCAGCGGCGA
>JACMJS010000141.1 GCA_014380515.1 Chlorobiales bacterium | reverse complement strand
GCAAAAGTCGCCGCGGGCAACACGACGCTCGCCAGTTCCGTCGCTTCCGAATCGTTGTAAGGCAACACGATGAGCGAATCCAATTTTAAAAGCGTATCAAGCGACAAGAGTTTTTCAATCTGATCTTCAATCACGACAAGGCATTTGATTTTGCCAAGCTTGATTTGCTCCGAAAGTTCTTCTTTCGAGACCCCGTTTGGCTCGATGCCCAGCAACTCGCAACCCGCAGCGTTCGGCGTTTTGTCGGCGCGAATGAGAAGATGATCGTCTTCGCCCGCGAAGTGCCGCATGAAGTCGATGTGCGTTGTGCCGATGATTTCCGTCGCTAATTTCTTTGCAATGTAGTTCGTCTCCGTGCAGGCTTTGGCGGAAGCCATCACGAAAATTTCTTCGGGCTTATAGAATTTCAGAATCGCCGCCGCCGCTTCCGCCGCTTCGTTCCAACTCACGACTTTCTGTTTGCCGCCGTCTTTGACTTTCGGGGCGTTGGCGCGGTTGTCGTTGATCCATTTGTAATTGAGCCGGTCGGCGTCGGGAATGAAGTAACCGTTGACTTGCATGTTGTCGCGCGGCGTGATCCGCATAACGATGTTATCGCGCACCCACAGCACGATGTTGCTGCTGCGAGCATCATTGACCGAAATCGTATCCGTCGCCGACATTTCCCAGACGCGGGATTTAAATCTGTAGTCCGTGTTCGTCAGCGCACCGACGGGACACAAATCAATCACGTTCATCGCGTAAGGATTTTCGTTGAGCGCGCTGGGGTTCGAGGGGTTCGGATAGTTGTTCCAGCCGCGCTGCACGATTTCAAGTTCCGAAGTCTTGGTGTATTCATCGTAGAAGCGGACGCAGCGCGTGCAGTTGATGCACCGCTCGCCATCGAACGTAATTTTTTCGCCCCACGCCACGCGCTTCGGCTTATGTACTTTTTCAAACTCAAAGCGCGAGCCTTCGGGGCCGTATTTGTAGGTCGTTTCCTGCAACGGACATTCACCGGCCTGATCGCAAATCGGACAATCGAGCGGATGATTGATGAGGATAAATTCCAAAACGCCTTTCTGCGCTTCGGCTACGACGGGCGAAGTTTTGTGCGTGCGCACATACATGCCATCGACGATTTCCGTCGAGCACGCGGTGGTAAGTTTCGGAATCCATGCGACGGTCGGTTTGCCTGCGGCGTCAAGTTCCGGTTTGCCTTCTTTGTCTTTTTTGATCATGCCCATTTCAACAAGGCACATCCGGCAGTTTCCGGCGATGGATAAAGAGGCGTGATAGCAGAAGCGGGGAATGTCGGTGATTTCTTTACCGCCGTTGTTGATGCCGTCGGTGATTTGCATGATGGTTTGCTTCGGCTGGGCTTCGAGCTCGATGCCGTCTACAATGATCTTCGCCATAGTTGAAGTGCGGTTTGCGGTGTTCGTGTATAAAATTTTTACGGTGCGGGATTACCTTCCGGCGTTCTTGTTGTCGTCGTTTTTCGTTTCCGGCGCATCAGACGGGCGTTGCGGTTCAGGTTCTTCGACCTTTGTGGTTGCGCCGGTTACCGAAGCCACCGCGTCGTAAGCCGATTTCAGTTCTTGCATCAGCGCATCGATGCTTTTGTTCGCCGCTGATTTTACCGCATCGCTTTGCTCGGTGGATTCGCCTTTGAGGTGTTTTACTTTTGCGCTGGCGGCGTCGAACGCTTCTTTGAGTTTGGTGAGCGGCGGATAGTCATCGGACTTGAATCGCGGTTCGCCGCGCGAAATCGTTTCGCGCAGCAGTTGGATTTTCTTTGACCACTCTTCAAGCAGCGGCTCAAGTTCTTGACGGTTTTCGTTCATCTTCTTTACCCGTTACAACTTTTCAATTTTTCGAATCTCTACAATCTTACCCCATTGGCGGATGCTCATCGCGCCGCGCTTGATTTGGGCATCGAACTTTACTTTCAATCCGTCCTGCTTGAATTCCTCAGGCAATGAAACCGGATCGTATTTCTTTTCGCCGTCAGCAACGATGCCGTAGAAGCCGCCTTCGAAGTTCAAGTAGGTAATCGTGCCGATGCCGGAAACACTGTCGCCGTTTTCAATCGCCGTAGTGGAAGTGTTGCATCCTTGCACCAACACCGCGAGTAGCAGCGTGGAAATGGCGAGTGCTGAAATCTTTTTCATATTTGAGGCTGCGCTTACTGGTTATTGTCATTGCGAATACTGGAACTATAATCGATGTCTTTAACTGTTGCGCCGGAATCCAGTCGGATAGTTGTGGTTTTGTAGTTGTAACTATTTATGTCTGTGTACCATCGACAGTAATAGTAGATTTCTCTGTCTGACTTATCAGCCTTGTTGTTTGTCGCAGGGTAAATAAATATGCCGTTTGGCTTTCCTAACAATTTAACAACTTCGCCTTCCGCAGTTTTTCCCTTTTGTATCCGCGTGATTTTAGAATCATCAAAGTTGCTGCTGTCTCCTTCAAAAGAACTGCTCCACACATATCCTACTAAAGTATCTTTTGCGAATAAACATGCTAGATTTTTTGCTTCGCGGTATACTGATCTGACTTGACTGCCATAAATCGAATAATAGTAGGATGAGGTCGTTACCAGTTCTCCGTGTAACATTTCTTTCGTTTCTGAATATGGTTTGCCGTAGATACTCGTTATTTGCTGCGATGTCGTTTTTCCAAGAATGAAAGTATTTACGTCTGGCCTTTCAAAATTTCTCCCAACAAAATTTCTTCCCATGCTTTCACAGCCTTGTGCAAAGATCAAAGCGAGAAGCACCAAGCCAAACTGGAAACACTTTGTCATCGGACGAATATGATTTTGGTTTCAGAACTTGTTGCGATGTTTATTTTTTATCTATTTGTCTTCCGTCAAACACCCATCAAAAATAAAGCGACAACCCAAACTTGACTTGCAACGGAGTGAAAGTAAAGTCGCGTGTCTTTCTCGTGCCCGACGAGGATGTTGGTATTGGTGCATCTGTACTCGTCGCTGTGCTTGTTTCATCTTGCGAAAAATAGTTTAGCAGGATGCCATACTCTGCAAGGAAACTGATACTCTTTGTTGCGAACCATTCTGCGCCCACTACACCTGTTGCACCAACATTCCAACCGCTTCCTTCTGTCTTTTGATCAAGTTCGTATTGTGCCGCACCGGAGATTTGAGTAGACTTGGTGCTTGTGTTGAACCGCGAATAACCAGCCACCACGCCACCGCCGAAGAAAAAATTAATCTCTGCTTCCGGCGAAGGATAAAGTAAATACTGAAGTCCGATGTTGATGTTTTGATTGCCGGTATTGTTTTCACCAAGTGATTTTACCGAGTCGTTGTTTTGCGGTTTGGTCTCGGTCATTCCAGAATTTACAATTACCCCTAAACCGACGCCTAGCCGCACGGCAGCATTGTCCGAGATTTGTTTCTTGCCTGAAAGCACCGCGCCTTGAAAAGACGTCAGCGAAAAACTGTTTGTGATTTGAAATTGCAACGCCCACTTTCCGTTTTGAAGCGAGTTTTCCCGCTTCCGGTTTTGCACTGAATCCGTTTGAGCATCAACGGTAGCAATCGTACTGCATAGAATAATGGCTGTGAGGAACAGGCGTTTGTGAAGCATTAAAAATTTGTCTTGTTTGAGAATTTTTTTTCTAATCAATCGCTGCCGACCATTGCCGCAGTTCGTAGGGCGCAACGGCCTTTTGCATATACCGCTCCAATTTCTTCGAGAGTTTTTCCAGCGCACCTGTTTCCAAGAACCCGCCTTTCTCTTCGGTGTCTTCCAAAAGCAACTTGAAATCGCTGCGGAGTTTTTCTTCGAGCACGCGGAGCAACGTTAATTCCAGAGATTCTTTATCGTCTTTTGAAAGTTCCTCTGCGGTTTCAACGCTGATCTTCGCGGTATAAACACTCGGCGGATAGCGGGTCTCGACTGTGAAGACTCGCTTCCGCCACTGCTGCAACGTCTGGACATAAATTTGAACTTCGCGCACTTCTTATACGGAAATAGAGTAAGGATGCAAATTTTCTGCGTAGGGGCGATGCTTGTCGTCGCCCGTCTTTAGGGCAACCACGAGGGTTTGCCCCTACGAAGAAATTACACCGGTATTAGACGCCGCTCGTTGCTTTCATCACATAGTTCCACGACTTTGATGCGGGGGCTTTGCAGTGCTTCTCATATTCTTCGCGGAAGCGTTGAATGCTGAAGCGCACCGGCCACGCCGCGCCATCGGCCAAGGCGCAAATCGTCCGCTGTTCCATCTGGTTGCAAATTGAAATCAGCAAATCGATGTCTTTGGGTTCGGCGGTGTCGTTCACGAATTTTTTATAGACCTGCTCGATCCAGCCCGTCCCTTCGCGGCACGGCGTGCATTGGCCGCACGATTCGTGGTGATAAAAATGCGCGAGCCGGTCGATGGCTTTTACAATGTCGGTGTCTTCGTCCATCACGATCAGCCCCGCCGTGCCGATGGAAGTTCCGGCCTTCTTCAAACTTTCGGCGTTCATGGTTACATCTTCGAGCAAATCTTTTCCGTCCGGCGCGAACGCTCGCAGAATGGGCGTCGATGAACCGCCCGGAATGACGGCCTTCAGTTTCTTGCCGCCGCGCATCCCGCCCGCAACGTCGTAAATCAAATCTTTGATCGCCATACCCGATGGATATTCATAGACGCCCGGTTTATTGACATGTCCGCTGATGCCGTAGAGCATCGGCCCCGGATGATCGGGCGCGCCGATTTTCGAGTAGGCCTCGCCGCCGATTTCGGCAATGAGTGTAATTTGAGTAAGCGTTTCAACATTGTTGATGATCGTCGGGCAGCCCCACAGCCCAACCACGGCGGGGAACGGCGGCTTCAAGCGCGGGTAAGCGCGTTCGCCTTCGAGCGAGTTCATCAATGAACTTTCTTCGCCGCAGATGTATGCGCCCGCGCCTTTATGAACGATGATTTCAGTCGAGAACGTCGTGCCCATGATGTTGCGTCCGATGTAGCCTTTGGCGTAGGCTTCTTCAACCGCCCGCTCGACCATGCGAACCCACTTGGCGTATTCGCCGCGAATGTAGATGTATCCGGCGGCCATGCCCATTGCGTAGCACGCGATCAGACAACCTTCGATGAGCATGTGCGGATTGAACTCGAAAATTTGCCGGTCTTTAAATGTGCCCGGTTCGGATTCATCACCGTTGCAGGCAAGGTATCGCGGCTTGCCTTCGGGACGGGCGAGGAAACTCCACTTGAGTCCCGTCGGGAAACCGGCGCCGCCGCGCCCGCGTAGGCCGGACTTTTTCACATCGGCCACGACCTCTTCGGGCTTCATCGTGCTCAAAACCTTTTTGAGATTTTTGTAGCCGCCCGCCGATTCGTAGTCGGCAAGTTTGCTGAGGTCTTTGAATGAGCCGTCGCTGTTCAGCGGCAGGAGCGTGGGCTTATACGATTTGTAATCCGGTGTCGGCATAATTGACGTTGTTTATGATCAAGTGTTGCTCTGAGATTTTTTTGCTGCGGCGGCTTTAATAATTTCTTCATCGCCGCGCTCAATGATTTCTAATCTTCCAAGGAATGAAACTTCTGCGCCATCTTCGATATGAATGCCACCTTTGACGCTTACAACCGAGTTTGCACCAAAGACGACGTTCGCGCCTTTCTTAATGAACATCGTAGGCTTTTCCTTTGATGGCGTCGGGGCTTGGTACACCGTGTTGCAGTAGGTGCATTTTACTTTATCGCCCGGCTGCAACTCATAGCCCGTTGCGCCGCACTGCGCGCATTGAAATTTTTTCAACGCGGCTGTCAATTGTTCCGAATGTGAATTCGCTTCCATTCTTTTCTTTTCAAATAATTACAGGCCGCGTTCTTTCAAAAAGGTTTTGAGTTTATCGAGTGTGAGGTTTTCGATGAATGCGTCGTTACCGACTTGCAGCATCGGCGCGGTGCCGCAACTGCCCAAACATTCGGCTTCTTCGAGCGAAAGTTTACCGTCGGGCGTGATGTCGCCGTTGCCGATGTGATAGGTCGCTTTGATGTAATCATAGAGTTCATAGCCGCCGCACAGCATACAACTGATGTTGGTGCACACGGCGAGGTGCGTTTTGCCGACGGGCTTTTTGAAGTACATCGTGTAGAACGAGGCGACGCCGAACACATCCGCTTCCGGCATCGACAGTGATTTCGCTACAAGCCGAATCGTTTCTTCCGAAAGCCAGCCAAATTTTTCCTGCGCGAGCCACAGCACGCGCATCACCGCCGCTTTCTTTTCAGGGTAGAGTGCGACATATTTTTTGATTTGCGTTTCTTCCTCGCCCGTGAAAACAATCTCCGCAGGGTTCGGTGCGGGCAAAGTCTCGAAGGCTTGCAAGCCGCTCGATAACTTAATGCTGTCGCCGTGCGAACCGTGCCCGTGATTTGAATTGTCGGCGTGGCCGTTGCTGCCGTTGTGTCCGTTTGTTGGTGTTGCCATTGTTGTAGAAAATAATGATGCTCTCACAAGTTGAAATTTTTTCAGGCGAAGCGCGGATGCCTCACGCAAAGCGCGGATGCTCGATGTGGTCGATGCTTTCCAATTTGTGCATCCGTTCGTCTAAGCCGATTTGCCGGAACAAGTCAGCCACGCTATTAAAATCGCGGTACTCGGCTTTGAACTCGCTCTCGAACGATTCCGTTTCGAATTCAGGATGCGCCGCAACGAACGCCATGTATTCATGTTCGGCGTGATCTTCAAAATCAGCGTTGAGACTGTAACTCAGTTCCGGCTTGATCACATACAGCAGCCAACTGACATGGTAGTAAAGAAACGCCACGACTTGCGGCATGAACCGGTACATGAAAAAATTTTCTTTGATGCTCTTTCGCTGTACCATTTCTTCGATCAACAGCAAATGCCATTGCTCGTTATCCTGCTGATGCCGCGACTCTTTGACGAACTCAAACACGTTTCGTGCGAGACTTAATTTTCCATACGTATGCGTGAGCGCGATGTAAGCGACATGTTCCCACGATTGATACGGCACGCGGGCAATCACTTCCAGCACTTTGAATTTCGAGAGCGTTTGTTTGCGCCCGTAGGTCAAGTCCATTCCCCAAAAAAGCATCTTGGCCAGTAACCCATATTTGCGGCGCGGGCTTTTTAAAGTTTTTTCTTGCTCGCGCCGCAACGCTTCGTGCGATAGTTCCGCCGGACGCGAGATTGCAACTTCGGCAATCGCCTGCATTACCCTTGTTCCCTCTTCTACCTTCCCGTTCAACACCGTATTCATAACTCTCTCCAAAAAATTATTTCAAAAAAACCATCTCTCTCACTTCAACATAATCGCCCGCAATGAGGCGATACATATAAATACCGCTTGCAAGCTTCGAGCCGTCGAACCTGACTTCATAACGGCCTGCGGCTTTGCGTTCATTGACGAGCGACGCCACCTCGCGCCCGATCACATCATAAACTTTCAAACTGACCGCTGCCGCTTTCGGCAACTCGTAAGCAATCGTCGTTGCCGGATTAAACGGGTTCGGATAATTCTGACGGAGTTCATAACCCGAAGGCGATGCGTTCTTGGCGGGTGTTGATGCTGCGAGCGTTTCATTTGTGTATTTGTAGACCGTTTCTCCGACTGCGTATCCGAGCGTATCACCGAACATTCTGAAACGATTGAGGCTTTTGCCAAACGTATCAATGTTCCAAGTCGCGCCGCCGTTTGTTGTCCGGTACGAATCCATCAGATACGAACTTGACGGGTATGCACCGATCCATCCGAGCGACGGCGTTACAAATCCGATTCCTTCCGCGCTGAATTGCTTACTTCCGGCACGGCTTAAAAACGTTGATTCTTTCCATGTTAATCCGCCATCGACTGTTTTCAGGAAAGTCGTTGAGTCTGAATAACCTTGCGTTGAAACATAACCGGTGTCGCGGGTTGGAAAACTGATCTTCCAACTCCAGATGCCGGTCTTGGTGCTCGTATATCGCGTCTGCCAAGTCGTGCCGCCATCGGCGGTAAAAAGCACGACTGTTGTCGTGTTCGGATACGCCCCGCCCTGCCCGACCGCAAATCCTGAGTCTTTATTGGTAAAGCGTACATCGACCAAGCCGGTAACGAGGTCGCTCATGTCTTTGGAAATCCATTCCGCGCCGCCGTTCGTCGTCTTCACAAAGTGAGGTCCGCCGCCTGCATAAACTTGCGAATACGGCCCGACGCCGTAAATATGGTTTGCGTCCGCTGCCCACAGTCCGCAAATGCCCTTAGGCGCGTCGCCCGTAAAAGATTGCGGCGTCCAAGTGATACCGCCGTTTGTCGTTTGATACATCACTTCATTTCCACTGAACAACATTCCGATCCAACCGCGATTGGCATCGGCAAATGCGACGCACCGGATATAGTTCGGCAAGGTTGCCATCAATTGCCAATTCGTGCCGCCATTCGTCGTACGCCATGTTTCTCCGATGCCGTTCACAACCCAACCCGTCTGTGTGTCGATGAACATCACGTCTTCATGGCGACCGCCGCCGAACCGCGTCGGCGCATTCGGCAAAACTTGCCAGTGCGGAACTTGCGCGGCAAGGTCAGCGCACATCTGTGCCGAAAAGAGCGTCAGCAAAAATAATTTTTTCACTTGTACTTTTACCCGTTTGTTACTTATCCGCCTCGCCCATCACCGGATCGATGGAGCCGATGGCGACAACGACGTCGGCAATCATGCCGCCTTCCGTCAGATGCGGCAGGGCTTGCAAGCTGCAGAAGCTTGGGCTGCGAATCTTCAACCGCCACGGATGCCCGGTGCCGTCCGATTGAATAAAGAATCCGAGTTCGCCTTTCGGGGCTTCAATCGCATGATAAATTTCCGTGCCTGCGGGTGGCTGCAAACCGGTGTCCGTCATCATAAAATCGTGGATCAACCCTTCCATCGAGTGATACACTTCATGCTTCCACGGAAAGGATTGTTTCGCGTCATCCACGCGCACATCGCCCTTCGGCAATTGCTTCAAGGCTTGTTCGATGATGCGAACGCTCTCGGCCATTTCTTCCAACCGCACGAAATACCGCGCGAGACAATCGCCGTTTTCATAGACCGGTACGTTGAACTCGAAATTTTGATAGGCCATGTACGGCACATCGCGCCGCAGATCAAAATCCACGCCGCTACCGCGCAGATTCGGCCCCGAAAATCCGATGCCAATCGCATCTTCTTTGGAGATGACCGCCACGCCCTCGACACGCTCGATCCAAATTCGGTTGCGATCTAAAAGCCCGCGCCATTCCGCCAGTTTCTTCTTGAAGACTTTCAACCAATCTTTGATGTAGTTCGCACATTCCTCCGAAATATCCGAAGCTACGCCCCCGACGCGGCAGTGCGAGACGGTGAAGCGTGCACCGGTCAGCATATCAAAGACGTCGTAAATTTTTTCGCGCTCTTGGAAGGTGTAAAGAAACACCGTGATCGCGCCCGCGTCCATCACCATCGTGCCCATCCAAAGCAAGTGCGAAGAAATGCGGGCGATCTCGCAAGCAATCGTGCGAATGTAAGTCGCCCGCGGCGGCGCGGTGATGCCGCACAGTTTTTCGACCGCAAGACACAAAGCCGTGTTGTTCGAGTAGGGCGACATGTAATCGAGCCGGTCGGTGTAGGGCATGAACTCATGGAAGGTTTTATTCTCCGCAAGTTTTTCCATCGAGCGGTGCAAGTAGCCCAGTTCCGGCACAGCGCGCTCAACCGTTTCGCCATCCAATTTCAGCACCACGCGCAAGACACCGTGCGTCGCCGGATGCTGCGGGCCCATGTTGAGCACCATCGAGTTTTCGAGCGGGTCGCCGTTGTCGTCGGTGGCAGGTTGCACGGTTACATCACGGTCTTCCAAGGCCGCATAAATTTCTTTGCGCTTCGCAGCGCGTTCTTCTTCATCCAACTGCGGCAACGGCAGCGTTTCCACGCCGTCTGAGATATTCTTCGTCATCGTTGTTTGCTCCTATCGAAAAAAGTTCACTCAAAAAAAATTCTCGTGCTTGCGATTTATACCGTCTCGCCATCGTTGTAGCGTTCGCCTTGACGCTGACTTTGGGCTTTGGGGTCAATCGGCGGGAGCGGGATGCTGCCCGGTACGCCGATCAGCGGGTAGTCCTTGCGCATCGGGAAGTATTCGAAATCTTCCGGCATGTACATCCGGCGCAAATCAGGATGGCCGTCGAAGAGGACGCCGTACATATCAAAAGTTTCGCGCTCATGCCAATTCGCCGCAGGCCACACTTCGACCACGCTCGGCACGTGCAAATCAGTTTCATCTACCCAAACTTTCAGACGGATGCGTGTTTTGGTGGCAAGGTTCAACAGGTTATAGACGACCTCAAAGCGGTCTTCTTCGGTAAATCGATCCGTGCCGCAAATGTCGGCGCAGTAGTTAAAGCCCTGCTGAAACTTCACATAATTACAGACATGTTTGATCGCGGATTTTTTAACCATCGCGGTAAACTCGTCTTTATAGACGGCGGTGCTCAACACTTCGTCTTTGAAAGTTTCTTTGAGCGCGGCGGTAAGTTGTTCAAACATGTTCGTGTATCTGATTGCGGTTAAACTGTATGGCTCTGAAGACCTTGAGGCGAGAGAGGGCGAAACGAAGTCTAAAAAAATCGCGACATCCGCAGTTGATACGGATGCCGCTTCACCAAACTTATTTCTGGTTGAGATCGATCAATACTTCCTTCGCGCTCTTTTCAGCGGCGAGGCGGTCGACTTTGGCCAGACCTTCTTCGGTCAGAATGGCGTCGCGGAAGGTGTGGCGGGTGTTGACAATCTTCGCTTGAATATCCATGATCGCGTGAATCACCGCGTCGGGACGGGGCGGACAGCCGGGCACATACACATCAACCGGAATCACCAGATCAACGCCTTGCAGCACCGGATATGAGCGAAACATCCCGCCCGACGAACTGCACGCGCCCATCGCAATACACCATTTCGGATCGGGCATCTGATCCCAAATTTTCTTGACGATGTGCGCCATCTTGTAAGTTACCGTGCCCGCCACGATCATCAGGTCGGATTGGCGCGGCGAGAAACGAAACACTTCCGAACCGAACCGGCTGACGTCGTAGCGCGGCCCCGCCATCGCCATCATCTCAATCGCGCAGCAACTGAGGCCCATCGGCATCGGCCACAAAGCGTTCGATCGCGCCCAATTCGTCAGCGAATCAAGCGTCGTCGTCATAAATCCATCGCCGAAAGCATTATCCTGTGCCATATCTATTTTGAAATCGTAAGTTGTAAATCAGATTTTCTTTGGAAACTTCGGGAAGAGCGCGGACTTTTTCGTTTCCCCTTCGTGCACAAAAAATTTCATCGCGCCGGTGTCGCTGCAAAGCCAAACTTCTTTTGCACCTTTGGCCAAGTAGAGCATAATTTTTTCTTGCATTTCCGCCCTTGAATTTGAAGGCGAAGTGATTTCAACGCAGAGTTCCGGCGAGAGCGGATACGGCGTTTCATAGTGATGCGTTCGCACAAACTTCGCCGATCCCCACGCGACGTCTGCAACCTTGACGCCTGCCGCTGTGAGTACCGAACACTCTGAAAAAACTTCCCCTTCTGATTTTTGATTCTCAAGCGTCGCGGCGATTTTCACCTGTCGGCGTGCGTGCCAGTTCGATGCAGGACTCATTAGGATTTGTCCGAAGCCGTTGGTCTCGATCTTAAACGGTAAATCTCTCAGTTGCGGGCTTTCGCAAATCTCTTGCCATGTCATTTTTACTTCCCTTCATTTCTTCACTCACGACTAGTAACTCACGACCTGCATTTCTAATTCCATTCGAGGCCGCCTTTTTTGAGAATGTAAAAATACCCGACGAGCAAAAGCAGCGCGAAGGTAATCATCGAGACGAGGCCGCTGACGCCGAACTCACGCAGGTTCACCGCCCACGGATACATGAAAATCACTTCGATATCGAAAATGATGAAGAACATCGCCACGAGGTAGTATTTGACCGAGATGCGGGCTTTCGCGGTTCCGACCGGCTCAATGCCCGATTCGTAGGTTGACATTTTCTCGCTGTTGCTGCGCTTCGGCCCGAGCAATCTTCCGAGCGTGAGCAACAGCACGCCGAGTACAATAGCGATCACGATCATTGCGAAAATAGGCAGGTAGGCTTCAATCATATCGGTAGAACTTGCGAGTTGATCCAAGTTGATGTCGAGTTGACAATTGTCGGTGGTTGGCGGCGGCGGTTGCGCGAAGGCCACTTCGAGGCAGAGGCGACGGAGGAAAAATCGGGTGCCTGAAAGTGCGGCACAAAGGTAGCAAAAGCCGCGCGTTTTCTCAAGCCTTCTCTTGCTCTCCGGCGTGATCAGCGAGCGATGGCGTATCGGGAATGGCGTTTTTTGCAACCGTCATCCGTTTCATGCGGCGCGCATCCCAACGCGGCTTTAAATAATTCTTGAAGAGAAAAGCAAAGAGCGTGTAAATGAGAATTGCACTGACGACGCCCATCGCCGCCCCGCCCAACACATCCGACGGATAATGTACACCGATATAAACGCGGGAGTAACTGTTGATGCTCGCATAAACGATCATAAACCACGCGAACGCTTTGTCTAATTTATCCGGCGACTTCCCAAAATAAATCCACGTCATCGTGGCGACCGCGAAACTATTGGCCGCGTGCGACGACGCAAACGAATACGACCGCACTTGATCGATGAGCAATCGGACGTTTTCCAATTCAAAACAGGGCCGCGTGCGTTGCACCAGCGGCTTAAAAAGTCCCGACGCCGTTTGATCTGCAACCGCAACAGCCAGTACCGATAGGAGCACAATCGATAATCCGTCCCACCGGCGGCGCACGAGCACAAAGAGAATTGCCGCCGCAGTTATCGGCCACGAACGTTTGAGATGCGTGGCGAACGGCATCAGCACATCGAAAAACGGATTCGCCCATGCTTCATTGATGAGCCGGAAAATCGATACATCGATTTGATAAAGCGTCTCGATCATCGCTGGCATCGTCGAAATAAAAAGGACGAATCGGAATTCGTCCTTGATGAAAAAAATTATACCGCGCTCGCGGATTTCTTCTTCGGCTTCAACGCTTTCACCGGCTGCACGACTACCGGCACAGTTGCCGCGGGCGTGGTTTGGTTGATATACACTTGCTGCAAGATGCCGAGAATGTTGAAGATGAAATAATACAGTCCCAATCCCGCCGGTGTGCTGTTGAAAAGCACCAGCATCATCACCGGAAAAATATATTGCATTGCTTTCGCCTGATCGTTCTGCTGCGCGGTGACCGGTGTAACCTTCTGCTGCACGACGACGGCGACGGCCATCAGAATCGGGTAGATCGCAATATGGTTGCCGTAAAGCGGAATGCTGAACGGGAATGTAAAAATCGCGTCGGGCACGGAAAGATCGCTCGACCAAAGGAACGGTTGCTGACGCAGTTCAATCGAGCCGCGAAAGACGTTGAACATCGCAATCAGGATCGGCATCTGGAGCAGCGTGGGCAAGCAACCACCGAGCGGATTGACGCCCGCTTCTTTATAGAGCTTCGCCGTTTCGGATTGCAACCGCGCGGGGTCGGTTTTGTATTGCTCCTGAAGAGCTTGCATCTGCGGCTGCACCGCCGCCATCTTCTTCATCGATTTCGTCGAGGCCGCTGTGAAAGGATACGTAATCAACTTGATGAGCAGCGCGAAGATGATGATGATCAAGCCGTAGTTCGAAATATATTTGCCAAGAATGTTGAACGTCGGCACGATGAGCCATTCTGCAAAAGGCCGCGTCAGCCACTCCCACCCGAAATCCATAATGCGTTCCAGCCCGACGCCGTTGGATTTTACAACCTGATAATCGAGCGGCCCAATGAAGAGCGAGAAATCTTGCTTCGTCGTTGCCTGACCGGATGCCAGTTTTACCTTCAACGCCGTCTTGTAAGTTTCGAATACCGCGTTTGGATCGTCGGTGGAACGGCTGCCTTCGATATAAGCACCTTCGGTTTTGTCTTTGGCAATGATTGCGGCGGCAAAGTATTTGCTCTGCACCGCAACCCACCGCGCGTCGCCGGTTGGCTGCGTTTTGCGCGGCTCATTTATTTTGTCCGCATCAATTTTTTCTAGGCCGCCGCCGATAAAAACGTGTGCCGAGGAAAAAGTCGCTTCATCGACGCGGTTCAGTTCAGAGTAAGTCAGGCCGCCGTTCCACTCAACTTGGTATTCGCCCGTCGGGACGTCGTTGCCAAGCCCTGCAAACTCCGTCGTCATGCCGATGTTGTAGCCCTGACCTTTAAGCGTGTAGGTGATGGACATCTTTTTGCCGTCCGCAAGCGCAAGTTCAAACGGCAGGCGAAGTTCCTGCTGACCCCGCAACACATATTTTTCTTGTCCCTCCGGTTCAAGCTTCGGCGTGAAATACAGATCGGTCGTTGTGATCGTGCGGCCTTCTCTGGTGGCGAGAAACAGTGAGATTGCTCCTTGCTTGGCGGTGATAAGATCGAACGGCTTCTTGTCGTAACTGAGATATTTTTTCTGCACGAATGATTTGAGCGTCGCACCCTTGCTCGAGAACACGGCTTTGAATTCCTCGGTCTCGACGGCGATGAGTTTTTCCGTGCCGGTTGCCGCCGCTGCAAATTCACCGAAACGTCCGCGCGATAAATCATCTACCGCCGCCGCGGTATCAACGGCAATTTTGGCGATGGAATCTTGCGTCGCCAGATCAATCGGCGTCTTGATCGGTGCGGTTGTACGACCTTTATCCTCCGGCCTCGGTTGCGGCTTTGACGGCGAGATCAATTGAAACCACACGATCATAATCAGACCGATAAGTACCAAGCCGATAATTGAATTTCTGTCCATTGTAAAAATCGTAAGTCGGTTGAAAGCGGCGGCAGTTTAATCTGCCCCGCCGGAAGCGTGATGCGTGCACGGTGTGTGCGAAACAATTTCGTGAGTTGTGGATTGGATCGTGGATCGTTGCCGGGCAGTTGAGACCGCAGGGGGCACGGGATCATATCCACCGGCCACAAACGGATTGCAACGCACGATGCGCCACACAGTCAACCCCAAAGCTTTGAAAAGAGAATGCGTTTGAAAGGCCTCGAGGCCGTATTGCGAGCATGAAGGCTCAAACCGGCACGAGGGCGGCAGATGCGGCGATACCGCAGCCCGGTAAATTTTAATAAGCAAAACGGGTAGTGCATTCGTTGCGCGCCGAATCTTTTCTTTCATGCGTTCAGTCTCGTCTTCCCACACGGTTCTAAATAGGATCACTTCAGTACCTTGAGCAATCGCAGGAGCAGTTTTCGCATCTCGCCCTGCATTTGAATTGTCTGCAATTTCTTCGCCGTCCGCACGGCTTCTTTGGTTGCCGATTCGTCTTTTGCCTTCCCTCGATGACCTTGGTAAACGAAGGCCATGGTAAGGATTGCCCCGTTCAACGCCGCAGGCTTCCGATTCAGTTCCTCAAGAAAGATATTTCGCTCTTTGCGGTAGGCTTCCCGAAGTTGCCGCTTGACACGGTTGCGCTGCACCGCCCGCCGCAGGGTGCGTTTGCTGACGGCAAACATGACCTTCGGCAACCCTTTCAAAGCGGCTTTTGTGCGGACGGTATCATCAGGAAGCAAGATCAGAGATGTTTCTCGCTCAACAGTCGCGGCTTGCCACAGGTAAAGGACTTTGAGCGACCCTTCCCGCAAAGATTTTCCTTGCCCGAAAAGCCGTTCGGTCTGTTTTTGCCCGCGGAGGATTTCGTACTTACGTAGCGTCTCCCGCTTTGAACGCCGGTTATCATTTCCATCGCCGCTGACCGGTTGCTCAGGCGGGACGGGCGGCGGCCAATGATCGTTGTGGTCATTCAAAGCACCGAAGACAAGCGGAAGTTAATAGCAGGAGAAAGCAGCGTCTGAAAAATGTTTTGCTTGGGAGACAGCAACCGTACTACCGCTTGTTGCGCGTTTCATCGCTGACGGTCAATTTATGACGGCCCTTCGCACGGCGTGCGGCAAGGACTTTGCGGCCATTCTTGCTGGCCATACGCTCACGAAACCCGTGCTTGTTGCGGCGCTTGCGGGCGTGAGGTTGATAAGTACGCTTCATCGTTTCAGTCTGAAAAGTTGGAAAATTTTGAAAGCCACGAAAATACTTTAACGCTCTCTCAAAAACAAACAGTCTTGCATTGACACTTCACTTTTATTATTGTATTTTCATCCACCTCTTCAAAACAGTCAGCAGCATTACCCTTGGCCAACTGCCCTGTGATACATCCATACTGCACTGATTTTTAAAATCCATGGTGGATTACCATTTCTAACGCCGGTCACCGGTCCGATCTTTTCGCCGCTGCTCCGTCCCACGCCCATATTTTTACTGCATCAATGAAACTGTGCACAACTTGTTAATGACCTGTCGCAAATTTCGCTCCGCCTTTATGTCATCAATGTTAAGAAACAGTCTCTATGTGAATATATTTTTTGCCTGAACTTTATATGACTAAAAAATAACACCTTACAGAAGCGTCCCAATGTGGATAAATCATTAAAACTTCCTTTGTGCATGTTACCGCAGTGTTAGCAATCCATCTAAAACACACAATCGTCGCTGCGGCTTGTTAATAAACCCTGTGGGTAACTTTGCTACGCAGGAAAAACATAATCTATTTTACGCCTCTAAAAAACAACAATGCCCAACGAGCTTCAGTCGGAACAGCATCAAACGACAGGGGACGAAAAATCGGCTGCCGATGCCGTCTGGCAGCAGTGCCTTGCCATCATTCGGGATAATATCAATAACCAAAGTTTTAAGACATGGTTTGAACCTATCGTTGCGCTCCGGCTGCGCAGCGAAGAACTCACCATTCAAGTGCCCAGCCAATTTTTCTATGAGTGGATCGAGGAAAATTACTATTCCCTGCTCAAGCGCACCATTCTCGATGTCATCGGTCATCATGCCAAACTGGCTTATTCGATTGTGGTGCAACAATCGACGACCGAACCTGTAACCGTCCGGTTGCCGCAACAGCAATTGGAACTCGCCCCGCGCGAACGCGAACCGAAACCAAGTCTGACGACGCGGCCTGCGTTCGAGTTCTACAAATCCAACGTTCACAAGTTTGAAAGTTTTCTCAACCCGAAATACAACTTCGAAAATTTTATCAAGGGCGATTGCAATGCGTTGGGTCTTGCGGCGGCGAAGTCCGTTGCCGAAACGCCGGGCAAGAATACTTTTAATCCGTTGGTGATTTATGGCGGCGTCGGGCTTGGCAAAACGCACATCGTCCAGGCGATTGGCAACTACGCGCGGGCGAGGCAGAAAGCGGAATTCGTGCTCTATGTCTCCAGCGAAAAATTCGCTATCGAGTTTGTCAATGCGATTCAGAACGGACGCATCGCCGATTTCTCGGCGTTCTACCGCAACATTGATTTGCTCATCATCGATGACATTCAGTTTTTCGCGGGTAAGGAAAAAACGCAGGAAGAAATTTTTCACATCTTCAACACGCTTCATCAGGCCAATAAACAAATCGTGCTTTCGTGCGACCGTCCGATCAAAGAACTTAAAGGACTGGAGGAACGCCTGCTTTCCCGCTTCCAGTGGGGACTTTCAGCCGACGTCCAAGCACCCGACTACGAAACCCGTCTCGCTATTTTGCACCGCAAGTTGGATCAGGACGGCGCGATGCTTTCGCGGGAGGTGATCGAGTTCATCGCCACCAATGTAACCAATAACATCCGCGAACTTGAAGGCTGCCTCGTCAAACTTCTGGCGACAGCGTCGCTCTACGGCAAAGACATCGATCTCTCACTCGCCAAAACGATTTTGAAAGATATTATCCGCGACCGCACGCTGAACATCACGATTGACACGATTCAAAAAGCGGTGTGCGATTACTACAGCATTTCGGCCAACGACATCAAAGGCAAATCGCGCAAACAGGAAATCGCCGGAGCGCGGCAAGTAGCGATGCACTTCGCCAAACAGCTGACGAACTCCTCGCTCAAAACCATCGGACTTTATTTCGGCGGGCGCGATCACTCGACCGTCATTCATGCGTGCAACACCGTCGAGCACGACCGCGAAACCTCCGAGCAGATGCGGAAAGATTTGGAAGAACTCGGCAAGCGGATTGAAATCATGTCGCTCTGACAAAGAATCGTGAAAAGTTTTCAACAGCAATTCACACGTTCTCAACAGGAAAAAGAGGCAATGTGGGGAACACGTCAGTAAGCCTGTTCAAGCATAAAGCGGCAAAAAACGTGGGCAACTGTGTGCAAAAGACGTGGATTGGATGTTGAAGAAATGGGCACAATTGGCTAACTTCATCCCCCGCCCGAAAAAACGTGCACAAGTTTTTAGATTTCAACGTGTTATACACACCGTTTACAACTTTTTCATTGCCGTAAATCCATATAATTTCGGCGTTTGCAGAATCACCTTAAAGTTACTCCGGTTGTCCACACGGTTAACACTTATTCAATTCTCTTTTTAAATAAGAATACAGAAAAGAAATTATAGAAGAGTCAAGCATGAAATTCACTTCGTCTATCAAACCGCTCTTGGAAGCCGTCGGACATGCGGTGCTCGCGTTGCCGCCGAAAGCGACCGATTTCCGTTTCGAAAGCATTACCATGACTTTGGACAAGAAACGCCTCACGCTCTTTGCGACCGACGGCGATATTGCACTCCAGACATCTATCGAAGCCGATTCGGGAGAGAAGGGCGTCGTCTCGCTTCAGGCAAAAAAGTTCTTGGACATTCTTCGCAACATGTATGAAACCGTCGCCGAGTTCAAAACGGATAAAAAGGATGGCGATAATGAAGTGAGTTTCTCGATCAAGACCGACCGTGGCACCTACCGGATCGCCGGAAGCTCTCAGAAGCCCGAACAGATGGCTGCCGCACCGGAGTTTGACCTGACGATTACGATGCCCGCCAGCGAACTCAAAGCCCTTGCCGAAAAGACGCTCTTCGCCGCAAGCACCGATGATATGCGCCCTGCTATGATGGGCGTGCTTTTAGAAATCGAATCCAAGCAACTCCGCGCGGTCGCCACCGACGGGCATCGTTTGGTTCGCTTCACGAAAAAGATGGAAACAGGCGCGAAAGAAAAATTAAAAATCATTGTACCCGCGCGCGTTGTCAATATCGTCCAGAAGTCTTTGGGGGGCGATGGTAATGTGGAAATTGCGATCAGTTCCAAAGAGCAACGCATTCAGTTCACCGTCGGCGAGACGACGATTATTGCGGGACTCATTGCGGAGAATTATCCGAACTACGAAGCCGTCATTCCGCTGGAGAACGACAAAAAAATGTTGGTCAATCGTAGCAATATGGCGGGGACAATAAAGCGGGTCGCACGGTTCAGTTCGCGCGGCGATGTGCGGTTGGCGATTACCAAAGACGCGCTGCAAGTCTCAGCGGAAAACACCGACGAAGGTTCGGCGGCGGAGGAATCCGTCCCGTGCGAGTTTCAAAGCGACAGCATCACGATTGGGTTCAACTCAAAGTTCGTCGAAGATGCGCTCGGCCACTTGGATAGCGATGAAGTGGATTTTGAATTCAGCACGCCGACCCGCGCTACGATTATTCGTCCCAAAGACAGTTCATCAAGCTCGCCAGACAAAAAAGGCGATGACCTTTTGATGCTCGTGATGCCCGTGCGAATCAACAGTTAATCACTAAAACTTTTTCCACACTGTGGATGGGCTGTGCATAACTTCGATGGCCTTTTTACCCTCTGACCGCGCTTGCGACTACTCACACTTGACATTCGCTCTTTCCGCAGCCACGCCGACACGTCGCTGCAACTGGGCGACGGTGTTACGCTGATTCACGGACGCAACGGCACGGGCAAAACCAATATCCTTGAGGCGATTCACTACGTTTGCCTCACCAAAAGTTTTTTAAGTTCCTCAGATGCGGATTGCCTGCGTTTCGATGCGGCGCATTTTGAACTTGAGGCCGACTTGCAAAGCGATGCGGCTCAACCCGCGCAAGCGGTGCGGGTGTATTACTCGGAAGCCGAAGGCAAAAATGTTTTTATCAACCGCGCGCCGTTAGAATCTTTCTCGCAGATCGTCGGCGAGTTTCCGTGCATCGCGCTTTCGCCCGCGGACATCGCGCTCACGCAAGGCAGCCCGCAAGACCGTCGCAAATTTTTAGATGCAACGGTTTCGCAAACGAACAAAGCGTATCTCGCCGACCTTGTAACCTATCGCCGCGTTTTGACGCAGCGCAACAAGTTGCTTTCCGAGTTACGGTTCAGGAAAAATTCCGCGTCGCAGTTGGATGCATGGACGGAAAGTTTGATCAATCTTTCGGCGTCGATCATTGAAAAGCGATTAAGTTTCACGGCGGAGTTCGCGTCATATATCCAGAAAGCCTACAGTTTATTTTCGTCGTTCGAAGAAGTGCCGTCGCTGCGATATGATTCCGAGTTGGTGTTGCCGGAACAAATCTCGCGCGAATCGCTCACAGCGGCCTTGACGCAAAAGTTCAGGTTGCTCAGTGATGAGGAAATCCGGCGCGGCATCACCCTTTCGGGGCCGCACCGCGATGATTTGGAATTCAAAATCAACGGCGTCTCGTTGCGGAAATATGCGTCGCAAGGGCAACACAAAACTTTCATCATCTGCCTGCGGCTCGCCCAGCATTTTTATATCACCGCGCTTCTCGGCGAAAGACCGGTGTTTTTGCTTGACGACGTATTCAGCGAACTCGACCGCGACCGCGTAGATAATTTGATCGAACTCCTGCGCCCGTTAGGGCAATCCGTCATCACAACAACGGAGCGGCGCGAGTTTGAAGCGATTCGCTACATCAATACATCCGGCCTCTTCGAATCTAAACTTTAAAAATTGCTTGAAATGTCATATTTGCGGCATCCAAACTCCCTTCAGGACATGTTAAAAGTAATTTATCAACAGACGGGAATTGAGAAGTCGGTTTCGGAGTTCGGAGCAGTGAAGGTATGGCCGATGGTTGTCGGGGAGCATATCGCAAAAGTGTCGGAGGTTGAAAAGATTTTGTATGGGGTGCTCCACATCAAAGTTAAAAATGCGGCGTGGCGAAATGAATTGACTTTTAAGAAAAAAGACATCATCGCACAACTCAACATCCGCATCGGCAAAGACCTCGTGCAAGACATCATTTTCAAATAGACTTTTTTGGTATGTGATTGCGAGCGTGAGCGAAGCAATCTCTGTCTTCGATGAATTGCAAGATTGCTTCGCCCCAGCTGTGCTCCTCGCAATGATATAAGGCAAAGAGAGCAAGGATTTGTTCGTTATCAGTCGTAACCCTGCTATCCGAAGTTTTAATGCCCATGTTTTTTCAGGAACTCGTCTAACCCTGTCTCCGGTGAATCTCATAGATTTGATCAAGCGGTTTCGCGGCAAACTGTCCGTTGCGCTGTCGCTCGTCGTCATTGAAAATGTGGCGTGGATTCTCGAACCGGCGATTTTCGGCGGGGTGATTGATGCGATGATCGGGCGGGTTTCATCTACCGGTCTGCGTCCCCAACTGTTCTCATTTGATGCGGGGCTTTTTCCGCTCGCCGTTTGGATCGGCGTTTATGCGATCAACTCCGGCACCGGCGTTCTGCGGCGGATCGTGGATCAGAAAATTTTTCTTGGCATTTTCACACACCTCGCTGCGGATGTCGCACGGATAGCGAAAGGACAAGGACACAGCGTTTCGCGCACGGCGGCACGGGCACAACTCTCGCGTGAGTACATCACGTTTTGCCAATACCGTCTGCCGGAAATTTTGGAACAGATAATCGCCATCGTTGGCGCGATGATTGCGCTGGCCGCATTCGATTGGCGCATCGCCGCAGCCTGTTCAACGATGATTTTGCCACTCGTGGTGCTCAACCTGCTTTACAGCAAAAGGGTAAGCATCTCGCAGAAAGAATATCACGACCGCTACGAAGACATCTACGAAGTCTTTGCCGCCGGTGATCCTGAACGGGTGAAAGCCTATTACACCGCGCTCGCAAGGCCGCAGCAACGCATCGCCAATTGGGGCGCGTTTAACTTCGGCGTTATGCGCGTCGTGCTGCTCGCGGTGTTTCTCGTCGTGCTTTATATCTCTATCGATCTCAACCCATTCACGACCGGCACGATCTACGCGATAGTTGCGTATCTTTGGACTTTCGTCAGTTCATCGGAATACTTGCCGGAACTGATGGAAAGTTGGACATCCATCAAAGACATTTCACGACGACTGCATGACGAAGGCGATGATCGAAACCGAACGCCTGTTTATCAACCCGCTCACGCTGAAGCAGTTGAAGAAGTACATTGAAAGCGAGGACGGTTTGCAACATGAACTTGCTTTAACCTTGCCGCTACCTGAACTGCATCCCGACCTTCACGCCGCTTTTATGCAATCTCTGAAGACGGAAATCGCTGAACCGGATGTTCCCTTTTCCACACTTTGGTTGCTCGTCGGAAAGTCGGAGCAATGCGTTGTCGGCAGTTTTATTTTTAATGGCCAACCGAACGCCGCGGGCGAAGTCGAAATCGGTTATGGCACCGAGCCGCCGTTTCAGGGCAAAGGCTACATGACCGAAGCCGTTGGTGCAGCCGTTCTATGGGCGCGGTCGCAGCCGAAAATTAAAGCCGTCATTGCGGGCACGGAGAAATCAAATCAACCGTCGTTTCGCGTTCTGGAAAAAAACGGCTTTGAGAAATATGACGAGCGTGAGGACATGCTGTGGTGGCGACTTCCAACACGTTGACGCCCGTTTGACACAGCACAATTTTTTCTATTTACAACTAAGGTATTTCACAAACACATTTTAAACATCACATACCTTTAGCGATATGCCAGAGACAAAGAAAGATTACGGCGCAAGCAGCATTCAAAAACTGAGCGGCATTGAGCACGTTCGCAAACGTCCGGCGATGTATATCGGCGACGTCGGCGTGCGCGGCTTGCATCACTTGGTTTATGAAATCGTCGACAACTCGGTCGATGAAGCCCTTGCCGGTTACAACGATTCTATCTACATCTCGATCAACGAGGACAACAGCATCACCGTCATCGACAAAGGCCGCGGCATTCCGACGGGCATTCATCCGGTCGAAAAAGTCTCGTCGCTGCAACTCGTGATGTGTGAAATCGGCGCGGGCGGCAAGTTCGATAAAGATTCCTACAAAGTTTCCGGCGGCCTGCACGGCGTCGGTGCATCGGTCGTGAACGCTCTGTCGGAGTGGTGCGAAGTTGAAGTGGAGCGCGAAGGAAAGATTTTCTATCAACGCTATCAGCGCGGCAACCCGCTCGCGCCGGTGCGGGAAACGGGTAAGTCGAAAAATCACGGCACGAAGACGACCTTCATGCCTGACAAGACGATCTTCAAGCACGGCGAATTCCGATATGATACGCTCGCCGACCGGTTGCGCGAACTCGCTTACCTCAATAAAAATCTCACGATTGAAATCGAGGACAAGCGCGATGAAAAAAACGGCGGTGGACCTTCGGGCATTCGTAAAGATACCTTCCATGCCGAAGGCGGTATCCGCGAGTTCATCACTTATATGGACGCCAACCGCATCGCGCTCATCAAGAAGCCGATTTACCTTGAAGGCGAGAAAGAAGGCACGATGGTTGAAATCGCGTTTCAGTACAACGATTCGTATCAGGAAAATGTGCTGAGTTATGTGAACAACATCAACACGCACGAGGGCGGCACGCACTTGACGGGCTTCCGCAAAGCCCTCACGCGCACGCTCAATCAATACGCGACGAAAAACGACCTGACGAAAAATTTGAAAGTGCCGCTCTCCGGCGACGACTTCAAAGAAGGGTTGACTGCCGTCGTGTCCGTCAAGGTGCAGGAGCCGCAGTTCGAAGGGCAGACGAAAGCCAAACTCGGCAACAGCGAAACGCAGAGCATCGTCGAGACCATCGTCAATGAACAGTTGGGCGAGTACATCGAGAAGAATCCGGGCGCGGCGAAAAACATTTTGGACAAAGCGATCCAAGCCGCAATGGCGCGCGAAGCCGCCCGCAAAGCCAAAGAACTGACGCGCCGCAAATCGGCATTGGAATCGTCGTCGCTGCCGGGCAAACTGGCCGACTGTTCAATCAATGATCCTGAACACTGCGAACTTTATATCGTGGAAGGAGACAGCGCAGGCGGTTCGGCCAAGCAAGGGCGCGACCGTCGGTTTCAAGCCATCTTGCCGCTGAAGGGAAAGATTCTCAATGTCGAACGCGCCCGCATCAACAAGATGCTGGAGAATGAAGAAATCCGCGCGATGATTATGGCGCTCGGCACGGGCATTGGCGAAGGTGATTTCGATCCGGCGAAACTGCGTTACGGCAAAGTGATTCTGATGACGGACGCCGATGTCGATGGCGCGCACATTCGCACCTTGCTGCTCACGTTTTTCTTCCGATACATGCGCAGCCTGATTGACGCGGGGCATGTG
>JACMJS010000140.1 GCA_014380515.1 Chlorobiales bacterium | reverse complement strand
GTCAAAGGCAATCGCAGTTTTCTCGTGTGGAGTTTAGATTTCGATCACGCCGATAACGGGCAAGTCAAAGTAGTGCAAGTGGCGATTCAAGATTGGAAGGACGGAAAAATCATCCGCGAAAGATTTATCGCCTGATGAAATCGCATCGAAATTCGAAATAAAACCAAAGTCAAAAAACCATCAAGCGGGTTTGCGGGTGAGGAACCGGGCGGAAAGCGGTTCAACCGCGCGGGCGAGCAACGGCCCCAGCACGGCGAGAAACAAGACGTAAGCGGCGGCGAGCGGCCCCAACTGCGGCTCTAATCCCGCGCTCACGCCGAGGCCGGTAATCACAATCGAAAACTCGCCGCGCGGCGTCAGCGTGGCGCCCGCGCGCAGGCTTCCCGCCGTGTCAATGCCTGCATGCCGCGCCGCCCACCAGCCCGAAAACATTTTCGTCAGTGCGGTTACAATGCCTAAGCCGATGGCCAGCGGCAGCACGGGCGGGAGCGACGCGGGATCAATTTGCAAGCCGAAGAAGAGAAAGAAAATCGCCGCGAATAAATCGCGCAGAGGCCCCAGTTGCGTGTGCGTTTGTCCCGCCATCGGTCCTGAAATCGCAATGCCAACGAGAAAGGCGCCAATCGCCGCCGAGACTTGCAACCGCTGCATCACGCCCGCCACGAGCAGCATCAGGCCGAGCGCGGTAAATAAAATCACTTCATTGGATTGATGTGCAAAGACACGGCTGAACGCATCGCCGTAACGAATCGCCACGAAGAGCACGAGGCCGACCGCCGTGAGCGCGATTGCAATCGAGATCGCGCCCGATGCAAAAGTTTGTCCGATGAGCAACACGGAAATGAGCGGCAAAAAGACGGCCATCGCCAAATCTTCCAGCACGAGCACGGAAAGAATCACGGGCGTTTCGTGGTTGTTCATCCACGATAGTTCGCCAAGCACTTTGGCAATCACGCCGGAAGAAGACACCCATGTCGCGCCGCCGAGCAACACCGCCGCGAGCGGCGTCCACCCAAGCAACAATCCCAATGCGAGACCGGGCGAAAAGTTGAATATAAAATCGATCCCCGCTGCGGGCAGTCCCGTGCGGAGATTATTGCCGAGGTCTTCACCCGTGTATTCCAAGCCGAGCATAAAGAGCAGCAGCAGCACGCCGACTTCCGCGCCGAGCCGGATCGCATCCGCGCTGAACTGAAGCGGCAAGAGACCGCCGTTGCCGAACGCCAATCCCGCAAGCAAATACAGCGGCACGGTCGAAAAACCGAAGCGGCTGGCGAGCCTCGTCAGCAGCGACAATCCGATGATCGCCGCGCCAAGTTCAATAAAGACGAGCGAGAAATCGGTATGCGCAGGCGGTGGTTCAGGCATCGGCAATGCGAACAGTTGATGAAGTGAAAGCAAAAGTTTACGGCGCGGTGATGAACAGGCCACGCGATTTCAAGGCGGCAACGATTTCCTGATGAATCTCCGTGATGGATTTAAGCGCATCGATTTCAATGAAGCGGTGCGGATGCTGTACGAGCAAGTGTTTATAGCCCGCGCGGACTCTACGGTAAAATTCAAGACCGGAACTTTCCATCCGGTCGAGCGGCTGTTCCTCCTTGCCGAACGAAAGCGGCAGCGACTTCTCCGAAAACTTTCGCATCAAAGCATCTTCCGGCAACAAATCCAAATACACCGTCAGCGATGGTTGAATGTTAAACGAGGCGATGCGGTTGATGGCAGCGATAACATCCAAATCAAGCCCGCGTCCGTAACCCTGATAAGCCGTCGTGGAGTCGTAGAACCGGTCCATGAGCACGAGTTTGCCTTCCTGCAAGGCGGGCATCACGACGCGGTGCATCAGTTCCGAGCGGCTCGCTGAAAAAAGCAACAGTTCCGACGCGGGGCTGATGCTGTTTTTATTGTCGAGCAACAGCGCGCGAATTTTTTCCGAAACATCAACGCCGCCCGGCTCGCGCACGAGCAGTACTTTTTTGCCTTTACCGAACAGATATTCCCTGAGCAGACGCAGTTGCGTCGACTTGCCGGAAGCATCTATCCCCTCGAAGGTAATGAGCATGATGGTTGATGAATGTGAGCGTATATGTATGAAGCGGATCAAAAGACGGATGAAGATAAGCAAATGCGGTTTGACCCGCAGCGGTTTGGGCACGCGATGACTTTTGCGTAATATCTTCGCCTCTCGGCAGCATACTGCCGCTCTTATCAATCGCCGTGCGGGTTTGCCGCTCTCGCTAATTAATTAACATCGACAATGAGAAATTCACGCACCTCGAAATTTACACCCCTGTTGCTGCTGCTCTGTTTCTTCCTGCTCACAACCCGCGCGGACGCGCAGACGGTAAAAGTCAAGTTTCGCTATCAATCGCTCACCGCGGCTGCGCCCTCGCGTGTACATTTTCCGGGCAACTACCCGCCGGGTACAACGAACGATTGGGGGCCGAACAATGCGGGCGTCATCGCTGCCGGAGCGATTTCGCAAGGCCGCTTCGAGGCGGCGACCGGACTGTGGGTTTATAACTTCGATATTCCTTACGGCACCTACGAATACAAAATCAACGAGAACGGCGTCAGCAACGGGTGGCGTCCCGACCCGCTCAACCGCGTCATCGTTCAGCCGGATCAAAATTCGCAATTGGTTGTGAATGCCTTGATGCTTTTCCAAATCGCGGCGTTGCCCTACACGATTGAAAACAGCACGTTCGTCGTCAAGACCCCGACGCCGCGATTGACCGCCGGTGTGTTCCGTTCACCGGAAAGTCCCAACATCACCGTTGATGCGTTCATCGATGGCGCGCCCGTTGCAAACGCCATCAACTATCTCGGCGCGGATAGCATTTTCAGTTACTCGCCCTTATCGCCGCTCGCCGATGGCAACCATGTTTTCAAACTTACCGTTGGCAACGGCACGCTCACGCGGACGGATTCCGTGAACTTCGCCGTGCGGGCAAGGCCGCTTCAAATTCAATCGCCCGCCTTTGCCGCGCCCTTCGCCACCCGCAAAGAAAAAATTATCGTCAGCGGCATCGTCATCAAAGGTGATGGCACGTTGGATAGCGGCGTATCGTCGCTCGGCGTGTTCATCAACAACATCGCTTCAACTGCGCTCGCGGTAACGAACGGAAAGTTCGCCGATAGCGTCGCGCTCGCCGACGGCCTGAACACGGTTCGCGTCGTCAATGGCGCGGATGCCGACAGCGTGCAAGTCCGCCGTCTCGTCAATCACACGCCGGTTGCCAAAGCCGTTGCGTCGGACGCCGGTTCATCCATCACACTCGATGCCGGTGGCACCGCCGAACCGGACGGACAAGCGGTTACTTACACGTGGCTCAACGACGTCCGCACGCCGCTCGGCATCAACGAGACGCCGACCGCCGCCGCAACGCAAAGCATCACGAAGCCAACCCTCGCCGGAGAATACTATTACACGCTCATTGCCGCCGACACCGAAGGCAACCGCGACACGACGCGAAATTATTTCACCGTCAAACCCAATGGCGTCGCAGAGTTTCCGGTCGTTGCGAGCAACCCGCTGTGGGCGAAAGAAGCCCGCGTCTACTTTCTCTTTCCGAAAGCCGCCACCAATGCAACGAGTAATATTCTCAATGATCTTGTGAGCGGCGGACGCTTGCAGTACATCAAAGACATGGGCTTCAACGTCATTTGGATGATGCCCGTGATGAAGACGCCGAACAACCAAATCGATAACGGCGTCGGCATCGGATACAACATTGTTGATTTCAACACCGTCGTCGGCAACTACGGCACGAACGCGGATTTCAAAAACTTCGTGGAGCAGGCGCACGCGGTCGGATTGAAAATCATTTTAGACGTTACACCGAATCACACGAGCCGCTTTCACAGCTGGTCGGAACACGCGCACACGTTCAAACAGAACTCACCCTATTGGAATTGGTATCAACATGAGAGCATCACACACAATACCAACGGTCTCGGTCAATCCGCCGACGCTGATAATTTTTGGTACTACAGTGCGTTCAGCGATCAACTGCTCAATTACAATTGGACTGACCTCGATGCCCGCGAAACCATGATCGATACTTACAAGTATTGGATCAACGAGTTCGGCCTCGATGGCTTTCGCTTCGATGTTTATTGGGGACCGCACCGCCGCTACGGTGAAGCCTTCATGGGCAAGCCCCTGCGCGACGCTTTGAAACGCATCAAGCCGGATATTCTATTGCTCGGTGAAGACGACGGCACGGGCAGTGGCACGGAAACGATCTACGCCGACTATTCAAACCTCGGCATCAACGGCGGCGTCGATGCGGCATATGATTTCAAACTCTATTTTAATGCAATTCGCAACTTCGGTTTCAACAGCACCGCGATTGATAATTTGCACAATGAAATCAACAACGCCGGATTTTATCCGGGCGAGAACTCGCTCTACATGCGGTTCATGGAATCGCAGGACGAAGACCGGATTTACTACAACAATCCCTCGCCGACGACCTACTACAGTGCCGATCCCGCAACCGCCTTTTCGCGCACAAGGCCGATGGCCAGCGTCGTCTTCACCGTGCCCGGCTTTCCGATGCTGTGGACGGGACAGGAAGTCGGTTGGGGTTACGGATTAGCGGGTAATAAAGAAGCCCGCTCGCGCAGCATCGTCGATTGGAACTTCCAAGGCAAAGGTTTGCTGACGCCGCACTATCAACGGCTCGCCCATATCCGCGGACAGTTCAAAGCCTTCACGCAAAATAAAATCGATGTCGGCTACGAAGATTTCGCGCGAATCGCATCCGGCAACGCCGATGTTTATGCGTTCGCACGCCCGTACGAAAATCAGAACGCGGTGGTGGTGGTGAACTTTTCCGCCGCCGCGCAATCGGTTACGCTGAATCTTTCAAGCACGCTGCGCTGGAGCAGCACCGAGACGCAGTATTATCTGAACGATCTTTACACGAACACAACCGCAACCGTGCAGGCCACGGGTCTGGGCGCGGTCAATGTGTCGCTCGCTCCGTACGGAACCGCAATCTACACGGTATCGAAAACGCAGGACGCGGTTGTGATTCCCAATCCGCTTGCGGCTGATGAAACCGCATCACCGGCGCCGAAGCAATTTGAACTCTCGCAAAACTATCCGAACCCGTTCAATCCGGCAACGACGATTCGTTACCAACTGCCGTCGGCAGGCGATGTGAAATTAAAAGTCTATGACGTCCTTGGAAGAGAAGTGGCGTCCTTAGTGAATGAACGGCAGAAGGCCGGAAGTTATGCGGTGAGTTTTAACGCATCGAAACTGTCGAGCGGCGTGTATTTCTACCGGCTGACTACGGGAAATTTTGTGCAGACGAAAAAAATGTTGCTCATCAAGTAAAAATAAATTTCAAAACGAAAGGCAACCGCAGGGTTGCCTTTTTAATTTCACCGCCGAAACCATGAAGAAGTGTGCTCCGGTTTTAATGTGCGTCTGCCTGTTGCTCATTCACCGTTCGCAATCCTTATCCGCACAGACGTTTCAAGATTTTATCAACCGTGTCAATGCCGCGCCGCAGGTGGAGCGTACGGCGATTGTCGATAGTTTTATGACGGCGAACACCGTGTTTCCTCGCATCGAAGGCGACACGCTCGCGCACCTGATCTACCGCGGCACGGCGAGCACGGCTCAATTTGCGGGCGACATGACCGGCTGGAGTCCGGCAGCGATGACGCAACTCCCTGCAACCGACCTCTGGTATCGCACCGAAAAATACGCCGCCGACACTCGGCTTGATTACAAGTTTATACTCAACAGCAGCAACTGGATTCTCGATCCGCGCAACCCGAAACAATCTTTGGGCGGCTTCGGGGCGAACTCGGAACTGCGGATGCCGCAAGTGGCCGCCGCGCCGGAAGTGCAATCTTATTCGATTCCGCACGGCGTATTGCGCGACACTACGTTCTACAGTGCAACGCTCGGTAATTCCCGAACGGTAAAAATATATTTGCCGCCAGGCTACAGCGAAAGCGGCACCGATAGTTTTTCCGTTGCACTCTTTCACGACGGCTTAGATTACGTAAGTCTCGCCGCCGCCGCGAACGTGCTTGACTATCTCATCGCCCAACAAAAAATCGCGCCGATCATCGCCGTCTTCGTACCTGCCGTGAACCGGACGCCGGAGTATGCGGGCAACCAAACGCCGCAGTTTGCTCTGTTCATTGTCAATGAAGTGATGCCGGTAATTGACGCCCGCTATCGCACGAAAAAAAATCCGGCGCATCGCGCGGTTATCGGTGCATCCAACGGCGGCAACATTTCGCTCTACATCGGCTACACCTATCCGCAGTCGTTCGGCAACATCGGAGCTTATTCGAGCAACATTCAAAGTTCGATCTCGAACGGATTTCAATCAAGTGCAAAACTGCCGCTGAAACTCTATCTCGACATCGGCAGGTATGATATTGCGGCGCTCATCCCGCTCGTGAAAAACTTCGTGCCGGTGCTGCAACAGAAAGGCTATCCCTACAAATACAAAGAGTGGAACGACGGCCACAGTTGGGGAAACTGGCGCGAGCACATCGATGAATCATTGGAATATTTCTTTCCGGCTACGCCGCTCGCCGCGCCGAAAGAAAAATCAACCGCGCCGAAAAAATTCAAACTCGGACAAAACTATCCGAACCCATTCAACCCGAATACGGTGATCAATTATCAGTTGTCAATGAACGGTGAGGTCAAGTTGAAAGTCTATGACGTGTTGGGTAGAGAAGTGCGGACATTGGTCGATAGAGAGCAAGCGGCGGGAAATTATGAAACCATATTTGATGCGTCGGGATTGGCAAGCGGGACTTACTTCTACAGACTTTTGGTAAGCTCGTCAGGCTCGCAAGCAGGTGCGGAAAGTGAAACGAGGAAAATGATGCTCGTCAAATAGAAATTTCCTGTTATCGCTGGAAATTATTCTTTCGTTGCTCATTCCCGCGAAAGCGGAAATCTTGATTTGACATTTCGAAGATTCCCGCTTTCGCGGGAATGACGTAGCAAGAAAATAATATTTCAGGTTGGATTGCGGGCGGCGAAAGATTTGAAGAGATCACATTGCACGAGCGTCGATTCGCCGCGCAACAGTTTCGGAAGTTCATCGCGCAGTTCGGGTATCAGCGGTAAGTTGGATGCAATCGCTTTCAAGATTCGTTCGATGCGCAATCCGCGGGTAGCATCGGGAAACTGCGCCGCCTTGAATGTAGAAGTCCCATCAAGCATTTGCGGGGCGAGCGTGTAGAGTTCGGGTAAGTCGGCGGCATTGCCAACGATGGAACTAAGAATCTTTTCCATTTTCGAAAGCCGTCCGTATTCCAGATCAAGCCGGGTGAGTTCGTCAAGTTTGTCGAACGCTGTTGGATGGTGTTCATACAGATGTGGCTTTGCCGCGCGAAGAGTATTCATAAACTTTGCGACATCGTTCGTATCCGCGGGCGAAAGCGAAAAAGTTTTATCGGTGTAGATCGTCAGCGTCGCTTCGGGCAGGGCAATCGTTTGCTCAACGGATTTTTGTGCCGCAATTGCTGCATCCAAGACGAGCGACGGAAACGCGAGTGCATATCTGACTTTCTCCGCCGAGACTTCCCATTTTTTTTCAGCGTACATCTTGTATCAGACTTTCGAAAGTTTGAGGCCGAGTGCTCCGGCGGTCATCGGCCCGACGATGCCGTCGTCCGCATCGTCGCCGAAGGTTGAAATTTGGTAGGCGAGCACCGCACGCAGCGTCCGCTCGCCGAAGTCGCCGTCCGATTGTCCTTCGTAGAAGCCCGCGCGTTTGAGAAGCGATTGCAACTTGCGAACGCTTTCGCCCGATGAACCGAAGCGGAGTTTTGAAGTAAGAGGTTGATCGCCCAAGATCGCAACCTGTTCGGCCTCGCGTCCGGTGAGCAAGACGTAGGGAAAACTGTGTTGCGGCACGCGGTAAGCATTCTCTTTAAATGTTTTCCATGGCCCTGCATCCGAAAGTTTTCCACGCCGTTCGCATTTCGGATACCCGACGATCACCTGACAGCCCGCACTGGCAAAGCCGTCATGGCTCAATCCCATACTCCACGACGCATGAAGATTATCGTGCGGATTTGAAAACTCAACGCGGTCTTGGGTATCGAAATCAAAATCATCGGCGGTGCGGCGAATGGGTCTGCCGGAGGTTTGTCGGAACGCTTCATGGCCGGTCATCGCGCCGGGCTTGTGAATGCCTTTGCGGTAATCTTTGTAAAACCCCGTCATCAGTTCATTTGCACCCGCACCGTTTTTCTGTTTGGCGGTCTTCAGATATTTCAAGCAGGGCGTGGTGCTCGCCGGAAAAACGGCGAGCGTGCCTTTAGCCGTATTCCATTGTCCGATAAGGCATCGCGGGTGCAGGTGATCTACCGCTGCGGCTTGAACCTGATGCAAAAGCCGGAACTCATGATCGTTTTCATTGACGGGCAAGAGACCTCGCAGTCCGAAAAAAATCAGACCGTCACCATCGGGCACGGCGAAACTGTTGATCTGGCAAAGCCGCCGGAGATGCTGCTGCGAAAGTGCAAACATGATTTTGACACGTCGAAAGTTTTTGAAAACGATGCGGCAATGATAAGAAGAAAAATGCAAACCCCTGTCGCCTTACGGTAATGTACCCTTTATCAAAGGAGACAGTGGTTGAAGATTGAATGCTTGTCCTCGATGTTTTTCATCGTCTTTATCACGCTCCCCTTCAATAAAGGGGAGCGCAGAGGGGTTCGGAGTCAATCGCCGTGCGGGAAATGCAAGTCGTACCACATTGAGGCGACGAGCAGCGTCCACAGTTGTCCGCTCAGATTACGCTTACCGCTTGTATGTTGTTCAAACATTTTTGCAACCGTCTTGGCGTTAAAGACGTGCGTCTTGATCAAGCCCGAACTCATCACCCTGTCTTTGGCGTAGCGCGAAAGGTTGCCGCTGCGAAGCCACTCCGAGACCGGTGCGGCGAAGCCTTGCTTCTTACGGTAAATGATGCTGTCGGGAATGATGCCTTCGGCGGCTTTCTTCATGATGTATTTCGGCACGCCGTTTTTGATTTTAAGCGACGCCGGAATTCGAAAGGCAAATTCTACAAGGCGATGATCCAAAAATGGAACCCGGGCTTCAATCGAGACGGCCATCGACATTTTATCGACGCGCATGAGAAGCAGTTCGGCAAGACGGCTTTTAAATTCGACATAAATCATCTGGCGTAAGAAATCATCGGACTTCGACCCCGAAAGCATTCCGTCCAGAGCGGCCATGTATTTTCCGGCGATGCGTCCGGCGGAAAGCCTGCCGCGCTGAAATTTTTCCGTCAGCACCCCTTGCTTCATCGATTCATGCACGCTCACCGCGCCACCGTAGAACGCCCCGCTGCCCGTGCTCGCCCGCCGCAAGTAATCGGTGATGAGCGATGACGGTTGATATGATTTGTAGAGCGTGTGTCCCACGTGGTGAAGGGCTTTGGGCAGAAGCGAATAAAAATATCTGTAGTAATTCAGTTCGCGTTGATACGATGTATAGCCCGCAAATTCTTCATCCGAACCCTCGCCGACTTGCACGACGATTGTGCCCGATTCGCGCGCCAGTTTGCTGACGAAATAAAGCGGCACACACACCGGATCGGCGTTCGGCTCGTCCTGATGCCAAATCATTTTCGGCAGGAAATTGATCGCGTCGCGCTCATCGATCAAGACTTCGTGGTGGTTGGTTTTGAACTGCGATGCGATTTGCCGCGCGTAACCGAGTTCGTTGTATTTCTCCAAGTCTTTGAACCCGACGGAAAAGGTTTGCACCGGCTGCGTCATCCGCTCGGCCATCAAGGCGACATTGACCGATGAATCCACGCCGCCGGAGAGCAGCACGCCGAACGGCACGTCGGACATCATCCGCAATTCAATCGAACTTCGAAGCAACCGGCGAATGTGTTCGACGCAAAACGCTTCGCTGTGGAATAAATCATCCTGAAAAGTTTCGGTGCGATGCGTCAAGTCCCAGTACTTTTTGGTTTGAACCGCCCCGTGTTTATCCACGCGCATAAAATCTCCCGCCTCAAGCTTGTAGATACCTTCAAACATCGTCTCGCCGGGCGGCGTCGTCAGTAGTGTGAGGTAATCCGAAAGTCCTTGCGGATGAAGTTTCTTTGAAACCGCCGGGTGTTTTAAGATTGCTTTGATTTCGGAAGCGAAGTAAAGCACGCCGTTTTGAAAGGTGTAATACAGCGGTTTGATACCGATGCGGTCGCGTATTAAAAGCAGTTCCTCTTTCCCCGCATCCCAAATGGCGATGCCGAACATGCCGTAGAGTTTCGTGATAAACGCTTCGCCGTATTCCTGATACGCATACAAAATCGTTTCGGTGTCCGATTGCGAACGGTAGCGGTAGCCTTTGGATTCAAGGTCTTTTCGAATCTCTTTGTGATTGTAAATCTCACCGTTGAAAACGAGCGTGATGCGCTCATCGGGCGTTTGCATCGGTTGATGCCCCAAGGGTGAAAGATCAATGATGGCGAGGCGGCGGAAACCGAAACCGACCCGCCGGTCGGGAGAGATGAACAGGCCGTCGTCATCGGGGCCGCGATGCCTGATTTCATCGGTCATTTTTTTTAAGACCGGTTCGGAGATGATGTTTGCCCTGTTGCTATAATTGAAAACGCCGAGAATACCGCACATAAAAATCTTGGTTACAAAGGAGCGTGATCGGTGAAATCTTTTTCAACATCGACGACCGGCAACTGCGCCAGATACTGCATCTCTTCTTCCGGCGAGACGAATTGCAAAACACCTGCGTCGTTGAAAAGGCCGCGGTAATGTCCTGCTGTAAAGTCCTCGTCAAAACTTTTTTCTTTCAGGACGGCGGGCAGTTTGTCTTTACGGACGAAGAATGCGTTGAGGCCGGTGCTGTTCGTACCGACGAACGCATATCCTTTCTGCTTTCCCAGAAGCCAGAACGCTTTCAACGATGCGCCGAAATAAATCATCGACGGATGCATCGTGCGAACAAAGTCTTCGCGGTAAGGAATCGTTACCGCGCGATCTTTACCGAAGCGGTAGTTGTATTCAACGACGACGATGGCCGGACGAACGGCATCGATGGCTTTCCAAATCCAATAATCGTTGCCGTCAACATCAATCGAGAGCAAGCCGATGTCGCCCGTGATGCCGTTCTCGGTAAGCAGGCGGTTGATATTGTCCCGCGTAATGAAAGCTTGCACCGCCTTGAGATTGTATTGCCAATATATATCGTCCTTGCGGATCACGTTGATATTGGCTTCGCTGCCGTCGATGAGCAAACCCGACCATTGATTATTGGTCAGGAGAAAACGGGTGTTCGATTCGCGGTAATCTTCCGTGCCGAACTCGACAAAAACTTTTCGATCAACCGCTACATGGCGGACGAGATATTGAATCAAACCGTCTTCGCCCCACTGCGACGAGACGCGAAACTCGTTGCGGAAAAAATTCGTCTCCGAAGCAAGTTGCCGCGTCTCGATGCGTCCTAAGGCTTCCTGCATTCGGGCAAGCCGTGTTTCGATGTCGGTGGTTTTGAAAAGCCTGCCGAAAAAATACCGCAGGGTTTTGGTGATGCTGTGCATGTCGCTAAAAAATACCTAAAGTGTTTAAGATCAGACCCGCCCGCGCAATGTACGCCCGACGCCGTGCAGCGTGCGCTGAATACCATGCACAACTTCGCGTTGCATGGACACGAAAAGCCCCGGCACATCGCCCGGTGAAAATGCTGAGAGTTTGAAAAAGGTAACCGTGGAAACGACCGCCGTCAAGGTATAAGCCACCGATGACGCTACCGCCGCGCCGCGAATGCCCAGTGCCGGAATGAGCCAGAGATCAAGGCCGATGGTTACCACCAACGCCGCCGCGAGATTCGCCGTATGCCACCACGAATAGCCGCGTCCGACGATATAAATGCTAAAGACGTTTGTCAAACTCAGGCATACCGCACCCGGCAGCAAATAAAGCATCGGCAGCGCGGCGGCGGCGAAACGTTCGGAGAATAAAAATACGATGGCGAATTGTCCGAGCACCGCTGCGCTAACCGCCAACACAAGACTGACAACGAACGCGAGCATCGCAAGTTTTGCGGTTACACTTGCCGCGGTCGGGTTGCCGCTCACAACTGCGGGCAGCAATGCCCCGCCCATTGACTGAGATACCAGCCAGATCGATTCGGCGACGCGAATGGCAATGCTGTAAATGCCCAAGTCCGATTTGCCGCCGTAGTAGGAAACGAAATACGTATCCAGACGCAGGTTCAACATATAAACCACCGTACCGAGATAAATGGCTGCCGACGATCCAAGCAGCATTCCCGCTTCGGCGAAGGTCGTTGGAATGATAATCGCACTTCGAATCTCGCCGCGATACGCGGTAACGAGCATGATAAGCGAAATCAAAATGCTGCCGACGAAACTTGCAATCGCAACGTTGGGCGTCATTACGCCGGTTAAAAAACAAACGCCGAGCATCACGGTAACCGCAGTTTGACTGATGAGCGTGATCTGATTGTTGAACACAATGTCGCCTTTGGCTTGCACGACGCCCGTGAGAAATAAATTGAAAAACACAAGCGGCAGAGCGCAGAGCAGCAGCAGTGTGTTGGTGTTGAACTTTCGATTCGGCAGAATGTATCCGATCCAAGAACTGTCAAAGCCCGCAAGCAAGACCGCCGCCGCGAGCAGCGACGCGGCAACGGCGAAAAAAAACGACAACCGGATCAGTTTCGGATATGAAAGTTTTTGAGACGCACCGAGCAAAATGTTTCCGTTCACAATTCCGAATCCGAAAACGGAGGTCAACAAAAGAATCGTGGTTACGAATTGGAAATAGTGTCCCTTACCTTCGGCGCCGAGCGAGCGCGAAATAAAAACATCGATCAAAAGCCCAAGTCCAAACTTGGTGATGATGCTGGTGGCAAGCGTGTGCCCCGATTGTCTGGCGATAAATCCCATCAGTGAGCATCAATGAGTCGCATAAAATTGGAAACGAGACCCTGTTTGCGATGGGCAAGTGTAAACCGATCTAGAACATGCGAGCGAGCAGCCTCACGTAGATCATCGCGTTTCAAAGCTTCTCTAATCGCAATCACGCTCGCCGCGACATCGCCAAAAGGTACATAGAGTCCCGCATTACCGACGATTTCCGGCAGGGCGGTAACTGGTGTGACGACTGAGGCGCAGCCGGAACTCATCGCCTCCACATTCGCAACGCCAAAGGCTTCATGACGTGAGAGTTGAGCATAAACTTTTGCCCGTTGATAATACTGTAACAGTGCTTCATCGGAGAGCCTGCCAACGAACAATACATTTTTTCCCGTCTTTGCGACTTCATCTTTGGCATCATCGAGCACTCTGCCGACAATCACAAATTGTATATCGGGCATGGCCTTGGCGACGGCAATCAACGTCACCACGCCTTTGGTACTCATGCTGTAATGGGCTACTGCGGCTGCAACGGTCATTACCATTTCTTCACGAACAATGTGCGGGTTAGGCGCGAAATAATCTGTATCAATGCCGTCATAAAGCGTAGTGATCATTTTCGGTCGGCCATACTGCAAAACTTCCGTCTTCGAATAATCGGAAGGCGGCAACACTACATCACTGTACCGAAGTGCGATAGATTGAAAAAGTCTTTTCCACCACGATCCCATTTCACCAAAGCCGGTGTCGGGCACGAAGGTTACATCGAAGCCATTGGTGATTATAACCACTTTCTTGCCGAAGAGTTTCGAAAGCAAGACTACGAACGGCGCATATGCCGGAATTGAAAAGCGAAGACAAACTAAATCCACTTGCGTCCACAAAAACTTCCAAAAAACCATGGCAATGAGCGAAGGCTTTTTCAAAACGCGAAACTCGCGCAATGTAACCATATCGACGTCAAAGACTTCGCCCGTCAATGCGATGTCAGTGTGGACGTAACTGACGGTGTCGTCCGGACAAATTATGAGAATTTTTTTTCGAGAGATCATTCCAGTTTAAAGACATATACATTCATCGCCGCATGACGATCAAGGGCGTTTGCGGGCGTAAAGATACAGGTGATCATAAAGCGGCAGTTGATTGATGGGTGAAGCCGCCGTCATTTTTCCAACGGCATGTTCAACAAGTCGCAGCGGCTTGAAAGTGGATACCGGCATCCCGCCGTAAGTATATTTGTAATGCACGGTTTGAAGGCCGCACGATTTAAAGAGAAACTCAAGTGAGCGGCGTGAGAAAAAAAATTGATGCACGGGCGGCGTATACATATGCCACTTCGCTTTGACCCGCCGCACCTTGAAGGTATCCGAATCGCCGGTGAGCATCACGAGCACGCCGCCGGGCTTCAGCCAGCGAACAATGTGCGCCATGGATTGAACGGGGTCTTGCAAATGCTCGACGATCATATACATCGTGATCGCATCAAGCGACTGCGGTTCAATCGAAATTTCTTCAACCGGCTTTTCGAAAACGGTAATACCTTTCGCGCGGGCTTTAGCGGCGACGCCGGGCGCGATTTCAATCCCAAACTTTTGCCACGAGGCATTGAAGCAACCCAGAAACAAGCCGTCGTTGCAGCCAATGTCTAAAATGCGTTTGCCGCCTGAACGGTCTGCGGTGAGCCGATCAATTTCCTGTGCCTCTCGTTGCCAGTGCCGCACCACGCCCGCATTCGAACTGTTGCTGAACGATTCATCATCGAACGTGTCCGACTGCAGCGCGATAAATTTTTCTGAATTTTCCGCTGCGTCGCCCGTAAAGTTTGCCACAAACTCGGCGTCGCAATTGCGGCACTTGTAAATCGAGCAGCCGTTGATACAGTAAAGCGGCGCGGTCTCGGTCGAGCCGCACAAGCGGCAACCCACGCCGGGCTGCACCGGACGCGGTGATGCGGTCGGAAGGTGCGTTGATGACGGTGATGATGAAGTCATGGTGAAGATGCAAATATTTTTTCAGGCAGCACGTCCGCTACGGCCTCTAAAACCGTTCGCGCCGAAATATCCGCAAGGCACGCCCGGTGGCCGCAGGTGTAAGCATTGAGTCCTTTGGTTTCCAGAATCGCCAGTCGCAAACACGGCGTGCACTCCAGCGGTTGAAAGACGTCTTTGAACGGCCCCGGCTTCCACGCCCGAAAGCCGTAGTAATACGACGGCCCGAAGATGCGAACCGTTGGCCGGTTGAACAAAATAGAAAGATGTCCCAAGCCGCTGTCGTTGCCGATAAAAAGTGCGGCATGTTCGATGATCGCACAGACGGTGAAGAGTTCCAACCCGAAGCACGCCGTCAGCGGGGCGGTGCAAAGCGAGCGAAGACGCTCAAAACTTTCGCGCTCCGCAGGCGTGCCGATGACGACCGCCTTGAATCCGCGCAGCCAAAGCGCGTCAATCACCGCCGCATACTTTTCAACCGGATAACGTTTGTAATCTTGCTGCTGAAATGAACCGGCGTGAACCAAAACAAATCTTGCGGCCTGTTGACCGGCTGCGTCCCACAGCGACTGCGACTTCAGCCACTCGGTCGCTGCAAGTTTTGCCGCATCACGAACAGGCAGCGTCCATGTACGGTCGGGCGTTGCGGTGATGCCAAGCCCGCCCAAGCCGCTGCTCAGTAAATCACTGTGCATCTCAATCTCCGAGCGGCGTTCGGCTTTACGGTTGAGCACACGTGCTTCGCTGAAAAGCCACTGATAAAATGAACGCATGTAGTGTTCATCTACAAGCATGATGCGTTGCCGCGTGCCGGAGACGAGCGCGGGCAGCACATAGAAAATGCCGAACGACGAAATGTATGAGACGAGCACTTCATCAAAGTCGCGCTCGATCCACTGCCGGTTCTGCTGCATGGCCTCGTGCCACGATTTCGGTTCGGCGTCATAAATCTCAAGCCGGTTGTAGAGTGCGGGCAACGCAGCATAAATCTCTTTACCCGCCGAGTTGCTGGCCGTCGCAAGGGTGATCTCCGCATCCGGTTCGGCTTCGCGGAGCAACCGGACAACCGGAATGATCATCAACGCATCACCCAAACCGCCGACGGCGACGAACAAAATACGCTTGGGTTGTGAAGTCCGACTTGTATTGCGTTGGCGAAAAAACTTTCGAGCCACCGCCCACGCGAGCATCCACAGGGCGAGCAGAAGCATGGCGGGCTTTGCGGTTCGCACGCCTTTCGGCAGAAAAAAAATGTGTTCGAGAATACGCAATACTTGTCGTGGTTTCGCCGCCTTCTATTTCTTCGTGCCGTAAATCATAATCCAGAAGCCCCAACGCGCGGCGAAAAGTTTTTGATTGAGGTCGTTTACAAATTTCGGAAACCGGCGCCGCACCGAATCGCAGGCTTGAAAGGTGACGTCGTTGAACTTCGAAAACATGGTTTTGAGTTCGCCGCGCGAATAGGCTTTGCCGAGCGGGTTTTGCGTGCCGTCGTAAACTCGCACCCAATCGTTGTAGCCGTAAAGCTTTCCTTGTATCAATCCGTAAAGAAAATACAAGGGCACGCCGAGCCAGACGTGCAGCGACTGTTTGTGATAAAGCATGATGACGATTTTTCCACCGGGCTTCAGGACGCGATATACTTCATCGATTGCTTTTTGTGTATCCGGCGTGTGATGCAAGACGCCGAACGAATAAACCGCGTCAAACGAATCCGCCGCGAAAGGAAGTTT
>JACMJS010000139.1 GCA_014380515.1 Chlorobiales bacterium | reverse complement strand
GCGGGCGGACTGCTCGAACGAAGCGAAACGCATTTAGAACGCTTGGCGGAAATGGCTTTGGAAATGCAGCGCGAAATGGACGACTACGACGGCGGCGCGGTGCAATTGAAAGTGCGCATCGGGATGCACTGCGGCGCGGCGGTCGCGGGCGTGATCGGCACGGAAAAGTTGCTTTATGATCTATGGGGCGACGCGGTCAACACCGCCGCGCGGATGGAATCGCACGGCGTCGCGGGCGAAATTCATTTATCGGAAGCGGCGGCGCGGCGGTTGCAACTGCGGTTTCTGCTGGCCGAGCGCGGCGAAATGGAAGTGAAAGGCAAAGGCACCATGACGACTTATTTTCTGCTCGGAAAAAAATAATCTTACATCATCTCAAACATCATCAATGGCACGATTTTTTTACTTGCTGATTCTTTTTGCTCTGCTATTCATCTGTCCCTTTCGCAATGCTGATGCAACGCCCGTCGCAGTCGGTGATTCGGGGTTCGTGGTGATGAACCTCGCCGCGCATCCCGATGATGAAGACGGCGCAACGCTCGCCACCTACGCCAAACTCCGCCACGCCAAAGCCTACAGCGTTTTTTACACGCGCGGCGAAGGCGGACAAAATGAAATCGGCGCGGAACTCTACGACGAACTGGGAAATCTCCGTGAGAAAGAAACCCGCGAAGCCTCGTTGATACAAGGCTCCGAGCCGGTCTTCTTGGGCTTCAACGATTTCGGTTTTTCAAAAACCGCAAAGGAAACCTTTCAAGTGTGGGGCGGCAAAGATGCGGTGCTGAAACGAATCGTCTTCGAAATTCGCGCGCTGCGTCCCGACGTCATTTTCACCAATCACGACACTGTAACCGTATCGCCGGGGCGTCAGCACGGGCATCATCAGGCGGTCGGCATTACCGCGTTCGAAGCGTTCGAGAAAGCCGCGGATTCAAGCTACGCGCCGGAACAATTTCGGATGGGCGTCGGGCCGTGGCAAGTGAAGAAATTATTTTACCGGCGGTTTCGTCCGGCAACGGGTGAGCAACTCGTCAGTATCGATGCGTCGGCGAAGGATGCGGGCGGCAGAACGATTGAAGAGATTGCTCTCGATGCGCTCGCCAAACACCGTTCGCAAGGCATGGACAGAATCAACCGCGCTACGATTCCCGCCGTGTTCCGTCAACGCAATTACATTTTGACGCGCAGCGATAAAATCTATCCGAAAAGTGAAACGGATTTTCTTGCCGGCCTTACGCCGGAGGTGCGGACGCCGTTGAAGACGAATGAAAATATGTACGCCGCCGATGCCTCGCTGCGCACGCCGCCAACGGTTGCCAAAGCGAATCCGGCCCTTGTGAAAGTTTCGCCGCAAGCGTTCATTGGTCTCGTAAAAACGTACGACAACACGTTGGAAGAAACCTTGCAGAGCTACGGCGTGAAGTTCGCGCTCATTGATTCCGCGATGCTTGCTTCGGGCGACTTATCGAAATACTCAGCCATCGTGCTGGACTTGCGGGCATATCTTTACCGTACGGATTTGGTGAAGTACAACTCTCGCGTGTTGGATTACATCAAGCAAGGCGGCCATGTTACCGCGTCGTATCACAAGCCGGGCGAATGGAAACCGGAGTACGCGCCGTATCCGATAGCCATCACCGGCGAACGTGTAACCGAGGAAACCGCGGCGGTCAAAGTGCTCTCGCCGAAACACCGACTGATGACGACACCGAATCAAATTCGCCCGGAAGATTGGAACGGCTGGGTTCAAGAGCGCAGTATTTATTTACCCGCCGCCGATACCTTGCGAACATCGCCAATGTATGAACGCCTGCTTACGATGAGCGATGAAAGCGAATCGCAGCCTGCAACTTCATTACTCTGGGCGCGATACGGCAAAGGGACTTATACCTACATTTCGCTCGCACTTTACCGCCAACTCAAAATTTACAACGTGGGCGCACTCAAACTTTTTTTCAATTGCCTTTCGCAGCGTGATGAGAACCGGAGAAAATAATTCCCAGCGAACGCTTTGTTGCGCGCTCTTGCTTGCCGCGTGGACGTTCGCCGCAGAACCGGCGGCGGCAAGCGAGGTTGAGGAACTATCGGATATTGAAACGCCATCTCTCCGCAAACTCGCATCGGTGCAAGTGAAGACGGCGGCGGTGAAAAAAACGAAAGTGAAATCGTGGGCGGAAAAGCAAAAGGAAAAAGAAGAAGCGAAATTGGATATGTTGAAAAAATATGTCGGGAAGTTTTCGCGCGGCAGCAGAGATGAATACTTCGAGTTTTATTTATCGCCGACGGTGAAATTCACTTTGCGTGGCCGCTATGTCGGCACGGGCGCGAAGTTCAATTACAGTTACGACATCACGCGGATCGATCCCGCCGACGAAGCAATCCGGTTCAAGGTCAAAGGCAAGCCGTACCGCGGGCGGCGGATCGATGAATCGCTGGAAGTGATTTATCCGAACGGTAAAAAACGGTATTGCCCCAAACTCACGCCGCCGCTGCAAGCCGGAACGCTCTATATCCGCACGCCTGAAAAATAAATCATCCGCCTGAGGTATCAGGAGATTTATACGCGGGTTTAGGCGCAACGATTTGATCGCGGCGGATACCTAATTTTTTCATCCGCGCATCGAGCGTCGTCGGTTTCATACCGAGCACTGCCGCCGCACCCGCCGCGCCGCGCACGCGGCCTGCGGTTTGCGAGAGCACCAGCAGAATGTAATCGCGTTCCATCTCATCGAGCGTCCGCCCTTGAAACTGCGCCGCTGAATCACCGCCTCCAACCATTTTTCCCGAAGCCGCTTGCCCCAAAGCCGCACCGACACTGCTTCCCAAAAGATCATGTACCTCAATCGATGGGGCGACTGCGAGAATGGCGGCTTGTTCGATGACATGCTCAAGTTCGCGGATATTCCCCGGCCAGTCATAGACTTCAAGCCGCGCGATCACAGCCTCAGAAATGGTGGTGATGCGTTTGCCCAACTTCTTGGAAAACTTTTTGAGAAAATGCCGCGCGAGCATCGCAATGTCTTCACGCCGCTCACGCAAAGGCGGCAGCACAACGGGAAATACATTGAGCCGGTAATACAAGTCGGCACGAAACGTACCCGCTTTGATTTCATCTTCCAGTCGCCGGTTCGTAGCCGCCAGAATGCGAGCATTAATTTTAATGATCACTTTCCCGCCGAGTCTTTCGACTTCCCGTTCCTGCAACACCCGCAAAAGTTTAGGCTGTAACTCCAACGGCAACTCTCCGATTTCATCCAAGAAAATCGTGCCGCCGTCGGCGAGTTCAAATTTACCGAGGCGCCGTTCGTGTGCGCCGGTGAATGCGCCTTTCTCATGGCCGAACAGTTCCGACTCAATCAATTGCGCAGGCAAGGTGGCGCAGTTGATCTTGACGAGCGGTTTGTGGCGGCGCGGCGATGCATCGTGAATCGCACGCGCGACGAGTTCTTTGCCCGTACCCGTTTCACCGCGAATGAGCACGGTCGTGTCCGTCGCGGCGACGCTCGCCACCCGCTTCAGCACCGGCCTGAGCGACGGACTTTGCCCGATCATCTCCGCAAAATTAAACTCGGTGCTCAGTTCATCTTGCAAATAAAGTTTCTCTTGCTCCACTTGCCACCGCAAGGCTTCAATTTTTTCGAACGCGAAAAAATTTTCGAGTAAGAGCCCGATTTGCGGCGCGAGCCGCTGAAGCAATTGCAAATGCGCATCGATATAAGCGTTCGGCAAGCGCGATGAAATGACCATAGCGACCATCATGCCCGAACGCAGCGGCAGCGGCAGCCGGATCGCCGATTGAATGCCGAAGCGTTCGCGCGCTTGCCGGTAAGCCGGATGATGCTCGGCGAGCCGCGCATAGTTTTCACCGATGTCGATGGCGGCGGTCTCGAACATCGGAAGCAGGTCGGTGGCGGATTCCAATTCGGCGCGGCGTTCGGGTATGAATTCAATGTGCGTGAAGATGCCGTCCTCTGTTTTGACAATCGGCATGAGCGAGAGGCGGCGCAGGGTTGCGTCGGCAAACCAGATGTTGAACAGGTCGCAGGGAATGACTTTGGAAATTTCGGCGGCGAGCGCGAAGCTAAGCGTTTCGCGCGTCTTGACGCCCAGCAATACATTGCCGATGGAAAGTTGAAGACGGACTTCACGCTCCTGCCGCTCCAGTTCCTCGAAGGCAAAAAAGTTATCGGCTGCAAGGCACATCGGCGTCATTACATGGTGAAGCCGCTGGACGTCGGCGTCCGAATACGCATCCGCCGTCCGCGATGCGAGCAGAATCGCGACATGAAACGGACTGCGCACCGCGAGCGGCAAACGCAACACGGAAGCGACGGCGTACTTGCGCGCGGCCAGATGATAAATCGCATACTTCGCCGCGGCATGTTTAAACGCCTCGCCGGTATAGACGGCCTCATCGGAAATTTCGGCGAGCAAATCCGGTTCAGCGTTCATGGCGGCTTCATCCTCAGCATCGGGAACGAGCAATTCGAACCGCCCGTCCGCAGTTTTGACGGCGACGGTGAACCGCATTTGATGCGCGTGATTCGGAAGGCAGCGAACCATAAAAAGATCAAACGGCGCGAGTCGGTTCACCGCACCGGCGAGGGCAATACAAAAGGCTTCGCGTGTACGCACGCCCGTCAAAGCCTCAATGACGGAAAGTTGCAGCGATAGGTCGGACGATTCAAACATAAAATCACCTCGTCATATGTAGAGTTGAAGGAATTGAGGAAAGGATTTCACCAATCAAAGCCACGCAACTGACGTGCAGGCGCAGTGCTTTGAACGATACCAGGAAGAAAACAAAACTCCGAAATATGAGAGACGAACCTCCAAACTCTTAAATGACGGAGGTTGGGAGAACCGTGTTCCGAAAATGTGGATGAGGGTTGCCGGACAAAAGCCGCGAATGCGACTTAAAAATTTACACCGAAAAAACCGCGAGGGAATGAAGGAAAGCGGCGCGGCCTTTGCAAAGTATCATTGTAGCGGCTCGTCAGCCGCCGTTTTCCATCTGAGGGAACGGCCTGAAGTTAATGATTGACCGTATTACAATGCAACTCCGCAAAACCCTAAACAAAAATGATGCTCTTAAATATATCCCTTGCCGTCGAAACCGGCGTGCGAAAAAGTGCGACGGTACTTTTCACCGCGCTGATTGCCAACTGGCTCGAAAAAATAGGGCGACGTTTCAAAGCCGCCGCCATACCTAAAAAGTCAAACCCGATGCTTTTAACAACCACGGCCTCTAGACCCGCGACCGAACCCGACATGCACGGCGAACGGGATCATATAAACCGCAGGCGTGATGCGGAGAGCAGCGACGAACTCAGACTCTTGATCGCATCGATGCACCATGAAAATCGGGCGCAAGCCGAATACCTCAGAAGCATCGTTCACGGCCTTCGCAACGCGCTGCAAGGCATCGAGATTGCCTCCGATTATTTGCGGTCGCGGAGCAATGATCAAAAGACGAATAAGGAGGCGGTGTATTTGCAACTCATCCGGGCACAATCGCAACGCATGAGCGAACTCGTCGCTGAACTGGCGCAGGCAACCAAGTATTCCGGCACCGATTCAAAGGCGTCAGGTTCGAATGCTGATCTGATTACCAAACCGCCAGCAGATTCATCTATCAAACAGTGATCATGCTTTAATAGTGATCGGGCTTTTTGAAAAACAACATCTTCGAAAAACGTGCGGTGTATTCAAGGTATGTTTTGTCATGCTGAATAAAGCGCAGCGGAATGAAGAATCCCTGATCGCTCTCCGAAAATGAGGCCGCCACGCGGGATTCACCGCGCTCACTTGTGAGCCTACGGCTTAGAATGACATGAAAAGTAAATTCACAATTGTCAAATGCACGACCGAAAAACTTTAAATAAAAATGAACATTGATCCGGGAGATTTTCCATGGCAGGCGATGGCGGAAGCCATGCCCGTCCCGCTCATCATCAGCCGCCTTTCCGACGGCCTTGTGATGTATGCCAATCTTCATTTTCATCACCTGCTCGGTCAGCCGCCGGAAACCCTGATGGGACGCACCGCGACGGCCTATTGCGAAAATCTTGACGAGCGGCGCGACTTGATTGTGTTGCTCGAGCATGACGGCAGCGTGCAAAACACCGTACTTAATCTGCGCCGTCAGGATGGTTCGCGGGTGAGTGTCAAAGCCGCGGCGCAAGCCGCCCTGATGGACGGCGAACCGGCCATGATCGCCGTCGTAATAGACACGAAAGAAATGTTGTAGGGAAGCAGGGCGAGGATTTCTGAGGCTAACCGGCCAATGCAGTTGGAGCAACTTAAAATAACGGCTATAACGGCTCTGTTCCGAATTGAAAGTTTGCGGCGATACCGAACGGCGTCAATATATTTTTGCCGCAGTTGCAGTAACACAGAAATATATCGAAACGGAGTAGTTATGTCGTACGCCATCATTTTCGCTTTTGCGTTGCCGTTATTTTTCGGCCTCGCATATGTGTTTTATAAGTTCGCCGAGTTCAAACTTAATGAAGAGCAAGAAACGCTCGCCCCGATTTTTCCGACCGATGAAAACGTCGTCGGCCTTTCGAAGGAAGAGTTGGATAAAGTGAAAGTGAAACAGAAGGAAGGGCAACGGCAATTGGCCGAAGCGATTGCCAAAGTACCGGTCGAGTTGAAAGACGGCAAGTTCGTGGCGATGTCGGGCGAAGCGTTGAAGCAGGAAATGGCCAAGCGCGCGATGGAAGAACAGTCGCAGCAAACGCCCGTGCAAATCCAACTGCCGAAGGCGTCCTGAGACCAGCCTACCGCAATCCGAAAGCATTGAACGCAAGGCGACCCGCAAAAGTCGCCTTTGCTGATTCCGGTTTTGTGTCGTTTTTCTTTTCCGCCGCCGCCGCAATAAATTCCGCTTGCATGTTCACCACCGCCGAATCCAAATAAGCAATCACTGTTTCAATGATGGCAACCACTCACATTTGCGTCGTCGGTTCGGGCACGATGGGCAACGGTATTGCGCACGTTTTCGCGCAGCACGGCTACAGCGTCTCGCTCGTGGATGTGAAGCAAGAATTTTTAGACCGCGCGGTTAAAACCATTTCCGGCAACCTCGACCGGCAAGTCAAAAAAGGCGCGCTCACCGAGGCGCAGAAGTCGGAAACGCTCGCTGCAATTAGTGTCTCGACCGATCTGGCGGCGGCATCGGCTGAAGCGGATTTGATTATCGAAGTCGTCAGTGAAAATCTGGCATTGAAGAAACAGATTTTTCAAACCATTGATGCAAACGCGAAGCCGGAAGCGATCATCGCTTCGAACACGAGTTCGATTTCGATCACGACGCTCGCCGCATCAACAACCCGCGCGGCAAAAGTGATCGGGATGCACTTTATGAATCCGGTGCCGGTGATGAAACTCGTTGAAGTGATTCGTGCCTTGCAAACGTCCGACGAAACCTACCGGCAAGTCGAAGCCTTGACGAAAGCCATCGGCAAAGTGCCCGTCAGTGTGAATGATTACCCGGGATTTATTTCGAACCGCATCTTGATGCCGATGATCAACGAAGCGATTCAGTGCGTTTATGAAGGCGTCGCCACCGCCGAAGCGATTGATGAAATTATGAAACTCGGCATGGCGCATCCGATGGGACCGCTCGCGCTCGCTGATTTCATCGGCCTTGACATCTGCCTCGCCATTATGAACGTGCTCTCGGAAGGCTTTGACGATTCGAAATATCGCCCGTCGCCGCTCCTGAAAAAGATGGTCGCCGCAGGGTTTCTCGGACGCAAATCCGGCAAAGGTTTTTACAAGTACGATTGAATTTTTCTCCTAACCGTCCTATGTCATTCCCGCCACGTCGAGAATCTCTCTTGACTCAAACGAAGAAGGATTCCGGACAAGCCGGAATGACGCGGGAGAAGGTTTGAACGAAGAAGCGAAAGAAGATTGCGATTGAAGTAAGTATCTATGAGTGAACCGACCAAAGAACCCGTACCGCCGTTCTTCAATCCGAAGGGGACGCCGATGACGGAAATCGTGCGCACTTATATCAAACTCTGCAAAGACTTGGACGATCCCGATGAAATCTGGATCGATGGCTACGATGAATTTCTGGAATACCGCAGCGACATCGAACTGCGAAAGCCGGAACTGACCGACGCACAGAAAACGGAAGTGCGCTGGGGCGACGCGGTTGTATTCCGCCGCGGCCTCCGCTATCTCGATGCCTTTGCCGAAGAGTTGTTGGAAGATGATCACCGCACCCGCTACTATCCCGTCTCGCACTGGTGGTGGTATCTGGACCGCATCTTCGATAAAAAATTGCCCAAGCCCGACCTCACCGCGCCGCTTTAGACTTCCTTCTTTTCCAACTCCCCGCCTCATTTGAGCTTGACGAAATAAATTTCGTGAGCTTGACGAAATAAATTTCGTGAGCTTGACGAAATAAATTTCGTAAGGCGGGGTATCCGGATCCGGCATCCCGCTCAATGCGGGATTCAAAGCAGCCGCGGGAGCGGGACAGGCGGACGGGGCGGTTGAACAACGATGAATTCTCAAACCACCCCTGCGCCCCTCCTTAAAGCGAGGAGGGGAGTTGGTTTCAATCGCTTCCCGTATTGACATTGTTTATATCGCGTTGTAAATTGATCGCAATCACTCGCAACAGCAACAAAACTTTTTTTCAACAAACCACAAACCTGTTCAATCATGTATCTCAAAGAATCGGAACGCAACAATGTCATCATCTTGGAACTTCGCGGCGATTTGCTCGGCGGCGATGATGTGAGCGAATTTAAAACGAAAGTCAAATCGCTTGCCGATGGCGGCAAAAAAAATCTGGTGCTCGATCTCTCCAAAGTAACCTACATCAACTCGTCGGGCATCGGAATGCTCGTCGCGGGCATGACGACGGTTACGCAAGCAGGCGGCAAATTGAAGATGGCCGGTCTTGAAAAAAACATCAAGAACATTTTCACGATCACCAACCTCGTTAAAGTTTTCGAAGTCTTCGATACGACCGACGCCGCCGCCGCCAGTTTCTAAACGCTGACCGGCAGCAACAATAGCCCGTGTGCAACGGACAATCTGCTGCTATAGCGGTTCGCGCCGGACGGGGTTGCTCCGGCGCGGCACGCTCAAACTTTTTCTCGCCTGATTTCGAATGTCAAATTTTTTCAATTCCAATCGAGTGCTGCTCGTTGCCGCCCTCGCCGGGGCCCTCGCCGCCGTGCTGCTGTGGAACAAAACGCTCCTGACGGATGTGCCGAAACTGGAGCTGAGCCGCAGCGAGATTTACCGGCGCGCCGAAGCGTACGCCAAACAACAAGGATTTCCCGCGGACAACTTCAGCCATGTCGTGGCGGGCAGCGATTTCACTGGCGACGGCGGCCCGATGCTGCTTTATTTATCGCAGCGACACGGCATTGAAGAGATGCGCGAGAAAATTTCATCGCATCAGTTCCGGCTGGAGTCGTGGGTCGTGCGCTGGGTGCGCGACGACTTGCCGCAGTTTGGGTCGCAAGATCAACTCACCGTCGTTCTTGGTTTCGACGGCGTTGTAAAAAGTTACGACCGCCGCTTTCCCGACAGCCTCTCGCTTGGCCGCATTTCTCAGGACAGCGCCAAACAAATCGCCCTCTGGTTTTTGCAGCAACATCACAAGCTGGATACGGCGTATCACTTGCTGACGGCAACCACGGATGAAAAACCCAAGCGAACGTCGCACACATTCGTCTGGGAAAAAAAAGACGATGCGTATCCCGACCTCACATTTAAAGTTGAAGTGGCGGTATCGGGCGCACTCATCAGCCGGTATCAGCAAACTTTCGTGCCGCCGCCCGCTGCGGTTGCGAAGGCCGACCGCGACCGCGCCGGTGAAAACGCCTTTCAATTTATTCCTCAACTCCTCAATTTTGTGCTCGCCGTTTATTTAGCGATTGTCTTCCTGAAAAAATACCACGAAGGCGAGGTCGGCGTGCGCAGCGGGCTTGTGCTGTTTCTCATCGTGCTCGGTTTAGGAATTATTTATTGGCTCAACATTCTCAATGTGGTCGGCGCAGGATCGAGCTTCGGCAATGTGCCGCGCAGTGCAAGCCGGTTGTTGCTGTTTGCGTTCGGGTTCATCGGGTTCGGTGCGATTGCCGCCATTGCATTTTTCGGGTGGACGGTCGGCGAGGCGGATGCGCGGACGATGCGCACCGAACGGCGTATCACCGCAATGGACGCGCTCTTGCATCGCAGCCCTTTCACGGTGGAAGTCGGACAGTCCATTGTCTCCGGCGTGCTCTTCGGCGTTGCGGCTATGGGCGGCTTGATCGTCTATGTATTTTTATTGCAGCGATACGCCGGAGCATGGCCGAGCCGCGTCGGATCGGGTAGTTTCATTACATCGTTTCAATACTTCAACAGCACCATCGGCGTCTTTGCGACGATTGCTCCGTGCATCGGTTTCTGGTTGTTCTTGCAAGGACGTGCGGCGATGCGATTAAAAAACAATACGGTGGCGGTCGTACTCGTGGCGATCATCTATGTGCTTTATACCAACGACGGCGTGATGCTCATCGAGCCTTATTGGCTGCGGCTCTTGGGCAGTCTGATACTTGCCCTTGCGCTCGGATTTTTTTACCTGCGGTTCGGATTGCTCGCCGTCATCATTGCCGAGTTCAGCATCGAAGTCATTTCGCACACGACGCCGCTGTTATTGAGTGGCAACTCTAATTTTATTTTCATCGGCCTTTCGGATGCCGCGGTACTCGTGGGCGCGACGCTGTTCGGCATTGCCGCGATGACGCGGGGACAAAAGTTCGAATTCAAAGGATCGATCTTGCCCGCCCACGTGCAGCGCATCAGTCAGCGCGCACGGATGGAAGAAGAGTTGAAAATCGCGCGTGATGTTCAACTCTCACTCTTGCCGCACAAAGACCCGTCGGTACAGGATTTCGACATCTCCGGCATTTGTATTCCCGCACTCGAAGTCGGCGGCGATTATTATGATTACGTGGCGTTGGGTCAGCGCGGCGGGGTGCATCACGGCTCGAATAAATTCGCGCTTGCCATCGGCGATGTCTCCGGCAAAGGCGTTCCGGCGGCGATTTACATGACGCTCGTGAAAGGCGTCGTTCAGTCGCACGCCGATTTCAGCACGAGTCCGAAGGAAGTACTTGTCCGCGTCAATAACCTGATTTACAAAACGATCAAGCGCGGCACATTCATCAGCATGATTTACGCCGTGATCGATTTGGACACGCGAGAACTGCGATATGCCCGGGCGGGACACAATCCGGTGATGATGGTCGGACGCGCGACCGAAGAAAATAAAATCGCCGCCGAAGCCCCGATGCCGCGCGGCATGGCCCTTGGTCTCAATGAAGGCAAGGCGTTTGAATCAACTCTCGAAGAAGCCTCGATCAAACTAAACGCAGGCGATACGCTCGTGCTTTACACCGACGGCTTCAGCGAAGCCAAAGACGAAGAAGGCAACGAGTTCGGCGAGGCGCAACTACTCAGCGTCCTGAAAAATCACAGCGACAAACCGACCTCGCGCGAAATCATCAAAGCGATTTGCAAAGACGTCAGCCGCTTTACCGGACTCGCCCCGCAGCACGACGACATGACGATGATTGTGATTAAAGTGAAATAAGCACCGGAGGAAAAATGCTGAAGACAAAAACAACCGCTCCTACAAAAACGCCGCAAAGAATCTTGACACCGGAAAAAGGTGTATCAAAAGTTCGTCGCCAAAAACATTCTCGGAAAAAGATTAAACCCTCGGTGTTTGACCTGACGAAAGATTTATGCGGCGCAGTTGATTCCGGTGTAACCGACCTTGCAACAAACAAAAAGCATCTCGACGGATACGGCAAGTGAAGCAAGCCATCATTCTCGATACAGGCGTCTTGGCTGCTTACTTTGACCGCCGCGAATCGCATCACGCTTGGGCGAAGAAGAAATTTTCAGAAGTGTCGCCGCCATTGCTGACTTGCGAGAGCGTGATCTCGGAAGCGTGGCACTTGCTCAAAAACGTACCGAACGGAACGGCGTTATTGTTGTCATTTCTACAACGAGGCGTTTTGCAAATGCCTTTGCAAATCAACGAGGAGATCGAAAATATTGCTGCGTTGATGCGGCGTTATGCAAACGTGCCGATGTCGCCTGCGGATGCTCGTCTGGTGAGGCTTTCCGAACGCTATGCAAGCGCAACGCTTTTGACCCCGCGATAGCGATTTTAGAATTTACCGGCGATACAAACGGCAACTCATTTCATTATCGATGCCGGAATAGTTTTTGAGTTGATTAGGCTCTACAAATCTCACCCCGCAGCGTGGGGCGACATGACGATGATTGTGATTAAAGTGAAATGATTTTCATTTCACGACCGATTCTCTAACTTGCCGCACAAAATTTTTACTCACTTTCAATTTTTTATACGGCCATGAATTTCACACTTTCCGAAGAACATAAATTGATCCAAGAAGCCGCCCGCGATTTCGCCGCAGCCGAAATCAAAGACGCCATTGAGCGCGATGAGGCTTCCGAGTTTCCGCACGCCATCATTCCGAAATTGGGCGAGATGGGTTTTATGGGCATGATGGTCCCGCCCGAATACGACGGCGCGGGTATGGACGCGGTGAGCTACGTGTTGGCGATGGAAGAAATTTCAAAAGTCGATGCGTCCGTCGGCGTGGTGATGTCGGTCAACAATTCACTCGTCTGCTGGGGTATCAATGAACACGGCACGGAAGCCCAGAAGCAAAAGTATTTACGTCCGCTCGCCAAAGCCCAGAACGACGGCAAACTTTACATCGGCGCATTTTGCCTTTCCGAACCCGACGCCGGATCGGACGCCACGCATCAAAGTACGAACGCTTATCTCGACGGCGATCATTGGGTGCTCAACGGCGCGAAGAACTGGATCACGAACGGCACGACGGCGGAAGTCTATCTCGTCTTTGCGACGACCGACAAATCGAAAGGCTCGCGCGGCATCAGTTGCTTTATCGTCGAACGCGGCACGAAAGGCTTCGATGTTTTAAAGAAGGAAAAAAAACTCGGCATCCGCTCCTCTGACACCTGTTCGCTCGGCTTTACGGATTGCCACATCCCGACGGAAAACATGCTGGGGCCGGAAGGCGAAGGCTTTAAGATTGCAATGAAATCTTTGGACGGCGGCAGGATCGGCATTGCAGCACAAGCACTCGGCATTGCGGCGGCGTCGCTGGAGAAATCAATCAAGTATGCGGGCGAACGTAAGTCGTTCGGCAAACCGATCTTCGAACATCAGGCGATTCAAATGAAGCTCGCCGACATGGCGACGGAATTGGACGGTGCACGCTTGCTCGTGCTGCAAGCAGCGTGGATGAAAGATCAGGGTATGAAGTATTCGCGGCAGTCGGCGATGTGCAAACTGTTTGCGTCGCGGATTGCGGTCAAGGCCGCATTGGAAGCGATTCAGATTCACGGCGGCTACGGCTATGTACAGGAATACGAAGTCGAACGCTATCTGCGCGATGCGAAGATCACCGAGATTTATGAAGGCACTTCGGAAGTGCAGCACATCGTCATTGCCCGCGACCTGTTACGCGATTAGTCT
>JACMJS010000138.1 GCA_014380515.1 Chlorobiales bacterium | reverse complement strand
GACTTCACCGGATTCTGCACGGCGGCTTTCACCGCCTGACTTCCCACCGAAAGTGCGGCAATCGCAAACGCCAAGAGTGCGGTAAAAATGAAAACCGCCGCACTCGCTTCCGCCTTGTAAGCAAACCCTTCGAGCCACTTCTGCATCAAGAGATATGCCGCCGGAAGTGCGACGATGTTTGCAATCACGACGAGCCATACAAAGTCGCGCGAGACGAGCATCACCACATCCATGGCCGTTGCGCCGAGTATTTTTCGAATCCCGATTTCTTTGGTGCGTTTGGCGACCGACAGCGACGCGAGCGCAAACAGTCCCAAGCACGACAGCAGCACGGCCAGCACCGACGCTCCAAGTACCAGCATACCTTGGCGTTGCTCACTTTGATATTGACGCTCGATGTTTTCGTCCAGAAAGCCCGCTACGAACGGCGATGCGGGCGCGATGCCTTTCCAAGTCGCTTCCAATACAGACATCGTTTGCGGCAAATTTTCCGGCGAGACTTTCACCCACACATACAGCAGCGGCAACCAATTGGCACCGTCTATGACTAAAGTCATCGGTTGAATTTTTTCTTTGAGGGAATTGAAATGATAATCTTTCACAACGCCGACGACCGTCCACGGCTTATCGGAATTGATGCCGATTTTTTTGCCGATGACGGCGTTCGCATCCGTCTCGCCCATTTCCTTCAGCATCGCTTCATTGATGATCGCAGCCTCAGACGAATCGGTTGCAAACGCGCGCGAGAAACCGCGTCCGGCCAAGAGCGGCAGCGAGAGCATTTCGACATACTCAAAATCCACGCGGTTCAGCGCTGTGTTCACCGCCCGGCCTTGATAATCAAACCGGCTCTCGGAATCAATGCCCGGCGCATTGTTCATTGTGCCGAACGACATCATCGTCGCCGTAACCTGTTGCACCGCAGGCACGCCCGCGAGGCGATCCCGAAACTGCTGCACGGCCTGCTTGGCATTCACTTCCGAGCCGAGTGAAATTGCAATCACCTGTTCGCGCTTGAACCCGACATCCGCCGTGCGCATAAATTCCAATTGCCGAAACACCGCCAGCGTCAGCGCGATGAGCAGTACGGAAAGCGAGAACTGCACCACGACGAGCACATTCCGCAGTTGATTAGGATTGTTGCCTTTGCTCATTGCCGCGTATCCGCTGCCTTTCAACACAGCCGCCGGTTGAAGCCGCGTGAGCACGAGCGCGGGATAACTTCCGGCAAGCAATCCGATCAACAGCGCGAACCCCGCCAAACCCGCAGCAGTAGCGGGACTATAAGCCATCGATAATTTTTTCTCGATGAGTGCATTGAAAACCGGCAGCACGAGTTCCACCAGCGCGATGCCGATCACGAGCGCGATCAGGCAAATCAAAACCGCTTCGCTCCAGAACTGCATAAAGAGTTGGCCTTTATCCGCGCCGAGCACTTTGCGCACGCCCACTTCCTTCGCCCGTGCCGCCGAACGCCCGATGGAAAGATTGATGAAGTTGATGCACGCAATCAGGAGAATAAAAATCCCGATGCCGAGCAGCGCATAGAACTGCACCGGATCAACGAACGGTTTGTTGCTTCGAATCTCCGGCGTGAAATGAATTTCTTTAAATGGCTGCAAGCGGAGTTGAAACACCTCTCCAGTCGCATCCGGCTTCGCACCACCGCTTTTAAGTTCGCTCAAAACATTGGCGAAGTACTTTCCGGCGAATGGAATCAACCGCCGTTCGAAGTCTGTGGGTGCGGCGGCGGCGGGCAGCTCGAGATAAACATTGCTATCGATGAACCATGTCCAATATTTGATGTAGTCTTCGTAATCTCTGCCTTGCTCGTAGCGCACCACAACCGCAAACCTAATACTGGAATTGTTCGGCGGCGTTTTTACAATGCCGGTTACAATGAACTGTTTATCGGTGCGGTCGATATTCACCGTGAGCGTTTTACCCATCGCCTCTGCATCGCCGAAAAACTTTGCCGCAACGTCTTCGGTAATGACAATCGAATTCAAATTTTGCAACACGTTTTTTGCATCGCCTCGCACGAGCGGAAACGTAAACATCTCAAAGAACGCCGGATCAACAAACGCAACTTCTTCACTAAACTTTTTTTCCCCACTCTTCACGGAATATTCGTCGCCGTCATCGACGCGCACCGATCGTACCGCTTCCCCGAACTCCGCTTCCAATGCGGGCTGAATGGGCACGGGCATGTTGGCTGCTCGCGTGATGCCTTTGGGTTCTTTGGTCAGGCGATACAAGCGGTAGATGTTTTCCTTGTTCGCATGAAAGCCATCAAATGTCAGTTCGTCCCGCACATTGAGAAAAATAATTAGCTGCGCCGCGATGCCGATGGCCAGCCCCGCAATGCTGATCGCCGCAAACCCCTTCTCGCGCACGAGATTGCGCCACGCCACTTTGAAATAATTTTTAAACATTTCGTTTCGATTTAATCACATTTGAAACGCGCTGATTTATTCATGCCGCATTATTCATACCGCAGCGACTTCACCGGATTCACCGTCGCGGCTTTGACCGCTTGATAACTTACCGTTGCAAACGCGATTGCAACCGCCGCCGCCGCCGCCGCCACGAAAATCCACACGGCGATCTCGGTGCGATACGCAAAACTTTCCAGCCATTTCTGCATGGCCAGATACGCCAGCGGCCACGCAATCACGTTTGCAATCGCCACAAGCATTAAAAAATCTTTGGCAAGCAGCAGCGTGATGCTCGCCGCGCTCGCACCCAACACTTTCCGCACGCCGATTTCCTTCGTGCGCTGTTCGGCGGTGAAGGCTGCCAGTCCGAACAAACCCAGACATGCGATGAAGATGGCCAGCCCCGCAAAGATGCCGAAGACGCGCGAAAGGTTTTCGTCGCTCTGATAATAGCGGGCGAGATTATCGTCCACGAACGCATACTCGAACGGACGGCTTGGATCAAGTTCAGCATGCTTTGCGCGCAAAAACGCCAACGCTTCGGCGGCGCGGTTTGCTTTGATACGAATCACCACGTCGCTGATCGCCGCGCGCGAAATGTGAAACACCGCCGGTTCAACGGCCTGATGCAGCGAGAGAAAATTAAAATCCTTCACCACGCCGATCACCTTGCCCTCTTTGCCTTTGACACGCGCCTGCCACACAATCGTTTGTCCGAGGGCTTCTTGCGGCGACTTCCACCCGTAGCCTTTGACCGCCGCTTCATTGAGAATGAACACGGTGCTGTCGGTTGCAAACAGGCGATTGAAATCACGTCCGGCGGCGAAACCAGCACCGAGCGTTTTGAAGTATTCATAATCAACTTGAAACGTCGCCGCGATCTGGTCGACCTTTTCGTTGTTCCGCACCGCCATCACGCCCGTGCGCCACAACTCGTCATCGCCCGGCAACGCCGACGCCGCGCTCGCTTGAACAATGTCGGGGCTGGTTGAAATGAGTTGCTTGTAAGTCAGTGCGGCCTTCACCCGCTGCTCGCCCCGCATCGGCACGGCGACGAGTTGCTCCCGATCAAAGCCGAGGGCGCGGGTGCGAATGTAGACGAGTTGCGACTGTGCAACCAGCGTGCCGATGATGAGCGCAATCGAAATCGCAAACTGCGCCACCACCAAACTTTTGCGAAGCCCGCCGCCGTTGCGACTTTGCGCGAATTTTCCTTTCAACACTTCAACCGGCTTGAACCGCGAGAGAAACAGCGCGGGATAACTTCCGGCCAGCAGACTAACAACTAATCCGATGCCGAGCCACTGTAGCAACGTCGCCGGATCAGTCAGCGACAGCCGAAGCACTTTGCCCGATAGTTGGTTGAAGAGCGGCAAGAAAAGTTCAGCAAGAATCACGGCGAGCAGCATGGCGATGAACGAAAGCAACATCGATTCACCCAAGAACTGCGCCGCCAACTCTCCAGCCGACGCGCCCGAGACTTTTCGAATGCCGACTTCTTTGCCACGCTTGGCCGAGCGCGCGGTTGAAAGATTTGTAAAATTGATACACGCAATTACAAGTATGACGACGGCCAGCAGTGAAAACATATAAACATATGTCGCATTGGAAAGCCCCGCCTCTTGTCCGATGCCGCTGAGGTGCAAGTCCAGAAGCGGCTGGAGATAAAGTCCGATGTCTCGGTCGTTCTCCGCATCGCGCGGATAAAATTGGGCGGCAAAGGTTTTCAGTTTCCGCGCGGTGGCTGTAGCTTCGGCGTTAGCGGACAAGCGGATGAAGGTGGTGTAGTCAAAGTCCCACCGATTTTCCAACGTGTTTTTATTTTTCGAACCGAGCGGCAACAGCATCGTGAAGGCAACCGACGAGTTTTGCGGCACATCGGCAATGACGGCGGCAACGGTGAATTGTTTGAACCCGTCCAGATCGAGCGTCAGCACTTGGCCGACCGCGCTTTCATTTCCGAAATATTTTTTCGCCAACGATTCGGTCAGCACCATCGATGTCGGACTTGATAACGCTGCGGTTTTGCTGCCCGCGACAACCGGAAAGGTAAACAGATCGAACAGCGCGGGATCGCTGTAGGCCGCACCGGTTTCATAAATCTGCTTGTCGCCCGTCTTCAACAACACTTGCGAGAGCGTTCGAAACCGCGCCACGGCCTGCGCTTCGGGAAGTGCTTCGGCCAAGGCCGGGGCAACAGGCGGCGACGTCCACGGTTCTTGCGATTCCGCCGTGCCATCAAAGCTGACATTGACGCGGTAGATTTGTGCGGCGTGTGAATTGAACCGGTCGTAACCCAACTCATGCTGCACATAGAGCAACATCAACATTGAGCACGCGAGGCCGAGCGCGAGACCTGCAATGTTGATCGCCGAATACGCCTTGTGCCGAATGAGATTGCGCCACGCGACTTTGAAATAATTTTTAAACATACCGTTCCTGTTTAATCACGTTGAACTGAAAGGCTTTATTCATACCGCAAGGACTTCACCGGATTCTGCGTCGCCGCTTTCACCGCTTGAACGCTCACCGTCAAAGCCGCAATCATTAAGACCGCCGCACCCACCGTTGCAAAGAGCGGCCATGTCAGCT
>JACMJS010000018.1 GCA_014380515.1 Chlorobiales bacterium | reverse complement strand
CTTGCGGCGCGGGCAGTATCTCAAAGTCAGCGTGCGCACGCAGTCGCAGTCGGGCGCACTGTTCACCGATTTGTTCAAAGTCCCAACGGATTCGTTGCAGCCCGCGATGCGTGTGGATGAGGCGAGTTTCACGGAGCAAGTATTGCCCATTGATAGTATTGGTGCTGACCCGCAAAATTTCCGGCTTCGAAATCTGCTTCGGGAATTACGGTTGGAAGTAAAAGAAGACGGCTTTTATTTATTGCGACTTCAGCCGGAACTCTTACGCGGCGGACGCTACGAAATCAGCGTTCAACTTTCGGCGTCGCTTGCGTTTCCGGTGTCGGGCGGGACGGCGAAATCGGTGCGCAGTTTCTTCGGCGACGCGCGCGACGGCGGGCGGCGCAAGCATGAAGGCATCGATATTTTCGCCGCACGCCACACGCCGATTCTTGCGGCGACGGATGGCGAGGTGAACTTCGTCGGGGAGAACACGCTCGGCGGCAAAGTCGTGTGGCAGTATGACCGCAGGCGGCAGGTCGGGATTTATTACGCGCACTTGGATACGCAGTTTGTAGTGGCGAATACTTACGCGAAGATGGGCGACACGTTGGGATTGATGGGCAATACCGGCAACGCCCGCACAACACCGCCGCATCTGCACTTCGGTGTTTATGCCAAAGGCGGCGCGGTTGATCCGTATCCGTTCGTTTATGAATCATATCCGCCGCCGCCCGTTGTAACGCCTGATGGGGAGCGGCTTGCGGGGCGGCTCGGCGAATGGGTGCACACCGTTGGCACCGCGTTGCTGCTGGTTTCAACCGACAAAAAATCGCTTGCGATGTCCACGCTGCCGAAGCATCTGCCGCTTACGATTGTGGGCAGCCACGACAAACATTACCGCGCGCTGTTGCCCGATGGCCGCACGGGATATGTTGCGATGAAAAGTCTTTCCGATAAACCGCTCCGCGCCCAAACCCTTCCGCGCGGCGAGCGGCTGTATCAAACGCCGGAGCGAGAGGCCGCGGTGATTGACAGTCTTGCGGGCGGCACACCTGTTTCCGTGCTCGGTTCGTTTGATGCGTTTCTTTACATCCAGACGCCGAAGGGACAGCGCGGGTGGCTCGCACCGGCGAACTAATCACGCGGTACTTGCGATCACTTGTAATTTGCTCAGACCGGAATGCCGCACCGCATCAACACTTCTTTTGCAGCGAGCCTGCCGGAAGCAACCGCGCCTTCCATCGAATCATAAAACCGCTGCTGCGTGTATCCGCCCGCCAAAAACAAATTGGCGACAGGCGTTGCTTGGGTCGGACGCAGTTTGTCTTTGTCCGGCGTCGGTGCATACACCGATTGCGGAATTCGAACGATGGTCGACTTGACGACCTTCGCACCGCGCGATGTTTCAGGAAAGCAATCGCGTACCGACGCATCCACCCTCGCCAAAACTTCTTCGTCCGAAAGCGGCATCAAGTTTTTCGCGGGTGCGACGCAAAACTGGAAGCGTGATTTGCCCGCGTGCGAGAGGCCGCGCAAGGTCGCATACTCCGGCGTCGTGTGCGCCATGTCGGCATAGACCGGAATCACGCCGTCGGGACTGAAGAGCACATTATCGGTATGGCTGATTTGTTTGTCGTACCAGAGTTGCACGGTGATGACCGGCACGCCTTCGAAGGCATCGAGATTGCGGAAGAACGTAAATTTTTCTTTGAGCGGCTCCGGCACAAGACGTTGCAAGTTATGAACCGGCAGCGCGGTCAGATAATAATCGGCGTGCAACACTTCCCCGCTCTCCAGTTCAACGCCGGTGATTTCATCGCCATCATAAAGCAATGTTTTGACTTTCGTCTCGCTGCGCAGCGTTGCGCCGTTTCGTTTCAAGTAACTGACCAAAGGTCCGGTGAGATGTTCGTCGGGCGAACCTTTTAAGAAACCCATTTCGGAAGCGTGCGGCAGGCGCAGAAAATTTCCGGTTACGTCCAGCACGACCTTCGCCGAAAGTTCTTCGGGCGGGAGGAACTTCAATGCGAGCGCCATCGGCAAGAACATTTTTTTCAGCATTCGTTTCGAAATACCGATGCCTTCGTGCCACTGTTCGTAGGTCTTGTCGTCTTGCGCGGCGTAGTATTTATCGCCGCCGAACAGGATCGGCACAAGGGCTTTGGCGAAGGTGAGCATCTCGCGGAGTTTGAAATAGCCGTTGCCGAAAAGTGCGGGCGTGAGGTGCAACGGCGATGGCAATTTCCACGTGCGGAAGGTGAAGCGTTCGCCTTTCGAAAGCGTGTAAGTCAATTCATGTTTCTTCCACAGAATGCGCTCGTAGGTGCCGAGTTCGCGCATGAGATCATACAGATCGACATATGCGCCGAAGAAGCAGTGCAAACCGGTCTCGACCGAATCGCCGTCGCTGTCTTTCCAACTTGAGACTTTACCGCCGAATAGATTTCGTTTCTCAAGCACCTCGACTTGAAAGCCGTTGTCGACGAGTTTCTTTGCTGCGGCAAGCCCTGCAAGGCCGCCGCCGAGAATGAGCACCGATTTGCCGCCCGTGCGCGAGCGCACATTGGAGTCTATAGTTTCAAGCATATTTTTTGATAGATGTTATGATTGCTAAAGTGTTAGCCCTGCCCGATTGTTTTCGCGCGGCAGGTTTTTTCGGAGGCGCCTTGCTGATACTTTTTCTTCACGGCTGTTGTAACGCATTGTCCGGCTTGTTAAGCCGCGCATCGCGGAAAAGATTTCAACTTGAGACCGTCAAACCCACTTCGTTAGCAAGAACCGGCGGTGATCGGTATAGCCCCAGCGCCGATAGAGCGATTGGCCGCGAGCATTGATGTGATCAACTTCCAAGTGCACCGCCTCGATGCCCATCTTGCGGCAATCGTCTTCGATGAACTTTAGCGCCGCCGAACCCAAGCCCCGACTGCGAAATTCTTCGCGGATAAAAAACTCATCGATGAACGCATCGCGTCCGTGAAACTCCAAACTGAATCCGAACGTCAGCACGAGATAACCGGCAATGGTTTCATCCGCCATGATGAGATACACGCGGCCAAGCGTGCCGTCCGTAACGAGATGACG
>JACMJS010000137.1 GCA_014380515.1 Chlorobiales bacterium | reverse complement strand
GCTTCGGAGACGAATGGGTTTTCGGCGGGAGGCGCGTTCGTCGGGAAGCGCGGCGTGTGGAGTTTGGCGGGACTTCGGCGGTATCGCGCCTTGCCCGCGACGGAACACGAACAAATCGATTTGTTCTACGCGAAGAACTCGTCGCTCGGCTTGGACATAGAAATTTTGTTTAAAGCCATCGCGGAAGGCCGGTAGTCTGTGTAGGGGCGAGGTATACCTCGGCCCGTCTTTCAGTGCAGGGTGAAGCCTGCTTCGTCCCTACGAAAAGGATTGACCCTCAAATCATATCGGTATAAGATTCGAATGTTCCGTGAAGCCTAAAGCAATTTCACCTGCAACGTCTTCAGCATCTTTACCGCGTCCGCGGCGATTTCGGGACTGAGTTCATAGCCGATGCCGTTGCGTTTCAAACCGGCGGCGACGCGCAAGGTTGTGCCTGAACCGGCGAAAGGATCGAGCACGGTTTCGCTTTCGTAGCTAAACGCTTTGATTAAACGGTAAGGCAACTCGGATGGAAACGGCGCAACATGATTTCGGTTTTCGCCGCTGGCTTCGGGCTTCATCAGCCACACGTCGCTGTTCTTGAGCGAGAGCCAAAAATCTTTATCGAGCTTGGAGGCTTCTTTCTGCGCATTGGTCAGGTGCGCGTATTTCGACGGTCCTTTGCGGTTTGGTTTATCGAACTCCAAAATAAACTCGTGCATGTTGTTGATGAGGATGCCGCCCGGATAAGGGTACGTGCCGAAGTGCGCCCGCACGCCGTTCGTCTTTTGCCATACGATGTCGCGCTTGAAAATAAATCCGAGTTTTTCACACACGTCAATTGTGCGCCCGACGAGGTTCAGCGTGCGGTAGCCGCCGCCTTCGGTGCGAATCGGCAAGTTCATCATGTTGATGAACATCTTGCGTCCCGCTTGCAACACTCGGAAAGTTTCCTGCCACACCGCGCCGATTTTTTCGAACCATTCGTCGATGTTATGCACATCGCCCAAGTTTCCCGCAAGCGTTTCGCGGGCATACATTTTCGCGTTGAAGTACGGCGGCGAGGTAATCATCAAGTGAACCGATTCATCAGGCACGTCTTTCATCGATGTCGAACTGCTGGCGATCAGCCGCTGCGTGGTTTGTCCGATGATGAACTCGTGATTTTTTTTCTTGCTCTTTGATGAAGTTCGTTGCCGCGCGGCGGGCTGCGCGGTTTCATAAATTTTTAATTCCGCGAGGGCGAACCGCATTTGTCCGCTGGCCGCGATGTGCACGGCGATAATTTTTTCGGCGGCGAGCCGGTGCAACCGCGCGACCGTGATGCCCAAGTACTTCGCGGCTTCGATGGCGGAAAGGTAAGTGCGGTTTTGATAGTCGTCGGCTCGCATCACTTAACGGAGTTACGATTTAAGACGGGCGGCAGCGTCTTTGGTGATGAGCCAAGTCAGGCGGCCAAAGGTGGGCTGCACCGCTTGCGCGGGATAGACTTCCGGCTGATACGGCCCATGCAAGACGTCGTTGAGCACTTCAGCTTTATCTGCGCCTGCCACCATGAAAAGCACGTTCATCGCATTGTTGATTGCGGGATATGTCAGTGTGATTCGAAACTCTTTCAACTTGTCAATGTAATTGGCCGCCACAATTTTTTCCGTTTCGCGCAGGGCTGCCGTGCCCGGAAAGAGCGATGCGGTGTGGCCGTCGCTGCCCATGCCGAGCAGGATGAGATCGAAGACGGGTAACTCGGTTTCGCGCAGTTTAAAAAGTTCACGGATTTTCGCGGTGTAAAGTTTGGCGACGGCTTCTTTATCCGCGTCCTCGGCGTAGATGCGGCGAATGTTTGAGGGCGGAATCGGCACAAGTGAAATCAGCGATTCGTTGGCCATACGGTAATTGCTGCGTTCGTCCGTCGGCGGCACGCATCGCTCGTCGCCCCAGAATAAAAACGTCCGCGTCCAGTTGATGCGCTCGCGGTAGGCGTCGGTGGCGAGCAGCGTGAATAATCCTTTCGGCGTCGATCCGCCGGAGAGCGCGACTTTGAACAGCCCGCGTTCCGCGATGGCTTCCTTCGCCGCGTGTAAAAAAATTTCAGCGGCACGCTGGAAAAGTTCGTCGTTGTCTTCGGCAATGACGTGCGACGCGGCTTGCAGCGAGGCAATCGTCGACGATAAACCTTGCGACAGCCGCGCGGCGAGTTCGAAAACTTTTTCGAACGTCTCGTCGCGTCCCATGATGCCGAGTTCTTGACCGATCAACCAACTTTTTGAATGCTCGTGCATTTGTGCGGTGCGCGTGTAAGTCTGTCCTTTGGCGTTGGCTACCGTTTCCAAACAATCGTCCGTTTCCGTTTTGTAGATGCACAGGTTTTCATGTTCCTCACGCCCAACGGCGTAGAGACAAAACGAATGAATACCAATCGTTTCAGTGCCGCCTTGCTCCGGCAAAAGTTCGCATTCGATGCGGCGGCTGCCTTGCATCATCTCAAGAAAATATTTTCCTTTTTTCGGTTCGCTCATCTTGCCGAGAAATTGCCAGCCGAGTTTGACGCACAGCCAGCCGAGCAGCATCAACGCTTGCGTGTAGCCGAGACTTGGGTAGAGCGCGTTGTATTTGATCGTTACACGGTTGATCGATGGCAGCATCTCTTTGGCATACGGCGCATCAAAGAACTGCGCCATGAGCGCGCGCCAGCCGCTGAGCCGCGTCCAGTTCAGATCGCTGAAGGCTACTTCGCGTTTGTGTTCATTGAGCATCGCGGCGAAAGCAGGCAGAGATTGTTTCGGCGTATCGAACTCGGCGGAGTCAATGATCATGCGGGTAGCGAAGCGGAACAGACGCGGCACGGTCGAGTTGTCCCATGGCGTTTTGCAATGCGACAGCAAAAAGACGGGCAGGTCGGGCGACAGCAACCCAAGCACCGTGTGCGAGATGCGGCGCCGCGCTTCCGACTGCGCATGTAAAAAAACTTCTTCCAAACACACTTGCCTGCCGCCGGAAAGTTTGGTGTAGTAGGAGTTGATCGTTGCGGTGATTTCCTCATCGGGGTGCGACGCATCATCGAAGATGACGAACGCGCGGCACGGAAAATCCTGCGAGAGTTCTTTCAATTGCTCCGTCTGCTGCTGCGACATGGCGGCGGTCTCAGTGTAGATGAGCAAGTTGAGGGCGGCGGCTTTAATGACCGCAATTTCTTTGGTTTCATTTTCGTGCGACGCCGATGCGGTCAACGAGCGAAGTTCAGCCTCAACCTGAGCCAGTTCAACGCTCTTCGGCAAGGCAAGCAATGCGGTTACGGACATGGTTACAGGATTTAACTTTTGAAGTGAGGCGGAAACTGTTTCGAGATGCCTCGCGTGATGGTTCGAGCCTTGAAGTTTTGCAGGTGCGAGAAGTTAAAGCGAAGGCACGGACAGTGCAACTAAATTTTTCACCACGCAATGTTATTCCGAGTGTAAATGAATAATCCCTCATTCATCGCAACAAGGGATTCTTCGCTTTCGCTCACCTGTAAGCCTCTGGCTTGGAATGACAAAAAGAAACAGGCGAGTTAACTTCCAACATGCGACGATTCCATTTACATCTTTCACTTTTCGCAACGCTGCTCTTCGTAGGCTGCGCAACACCCGACAACCATTTTACCTTGACGACCAACCGCGACACACGGCAAGTTTCTTTCAGCGGAAAGATTTTTCCGTCCACCTTCAATGCGTGGCATACATGGCCGAAAGATCATCACTTCATCGTTTGGAAAAACGGCAACGCCGCCCGCAACGCCTTAATCCAAGCGGATGTCAATGATCTCGAAATTCAAAGCGCATTGGAATCGCTGGGCGCGGTTGCTGGAAACAATCTCACGCTCAATTCATGGGACAAGCGCGATAACGCCGCAAACCCCGATCCTGATTTGCGCGTTGAAGGAACGGCAATCGATGTAAAAATCGCGTGGCATAATACAACGCCGGTTTCCGCGGCGGAGATTTTTAAGGACGCGGCAGGCCATGGTTTTGAGTTTCGTTTCGGCGGACATCGCGCGTTCGTGCCGGTGTGGAAATCGGGGTGCGTCGTGTGCTTAGAAAGTTGCCCCGGCGGACGCATCAGCAATGCCCGCTACACGTTGCGCGACTATGCGAAAGACATCGCAAAGTTTGAAGTGCGGAAAGATCAGTTGCCGCCCGACGGCACGCCGGTCGTCATCACATTTACCGTGTTGGTGGCCGTATTGCCGGGGGACGCGGCGGCGCAGTAACGGTCGCGGTTTTGGTGGTATCGAAGAAAGTATCCAAGTGAGTACCCGCGCGCTGGGCGATTTTGTTCGCCCATACTTTGGCGTCGCTGCCCGTAAAATGATTTGGGCCGGAAAGCGTGTCGCTGCCCATAATATCGTCGGAGCGAACGAGTACGCCGTGCGGATTATCCTTGATGACTTTTTTAATCGCTTGCAACCGTGCGGCGAAGTTTTCGCGCAGAAACGGCGAGACCCACACGAAACGCATCGCCGGATTGTAGCCCTTGAGAATATCGACGAGCGGCTGATGGGCATTGATAAAATTCGCGCCGAGCGAAACGATCACCGCGTCGGGCTTCCACTTTTGCAGCACCGCCGCCGTCGAGCCGCCGTAATCTTTTCCGATTGCGCCCTTGCTTTTGGTGCGCGAGATTTCCAGCACCCGCACTTTATTCTTGATAAGCACTTCGCCCGCTTTGCTTTCCCGAATCTTGTAACCGCAAATGTCATTTTCAAACGGGTGCGCGAATTGATACGACCCCGCGCCGCAGATCGCAATCGAGAGCACGTCGTACTTTCCGCTTTCGTGCAGGCGGCGATGCAGGAACTCGCCGAAGTCGCCCATCAAATGCGAATCGCCCAAGATGAGCAGGCGTTTCGCGGGCGCGGGCGGCGTTTGCGGCTGTGCCGGTTGCGGTAGTGCTAGGCAAACAACGGCGAAGGTGAAAAAAAATTTCGTGTGCATCGGGCGATGGGTTTATTTCTGAAGGTGCTTAAACTATTTTTGCCTTGATGCCATTCTCGATGTGAGCCTGCCGAACTATCGTTCGTGGCGGGAATCCTGACGTAAATCTTTCTTCCGGATTTCCGCGTTCGCGGCAATGACATACAAAAAGGCGGAATGCATCGGTTGTGTTATCTTTGCGGCGTTAAGTAATCACAACCAATTTAAAATTATTTCAGTCATGTTTGAACCCGAACGCCTTCGTCTTGATTCCCTCAACGACCGTCTCGTCCACCTGCGGAGGTTTCTTTGACATCGATAACCGACTCAATAAAATTTCCGATCTCGAAGCCAAGTCCGCCGCAGAAACGTTCTGGAACGACGCTCCGGCGGCGCAGAAAATTTTAAAAGAAATCACCGAAGAAAAAATCTGGACGAGCGCGTTCGCCGAACTCGAAAAGAAAATTTTGGGCGAACAGGAATCGCTCGATGTCGCGGCGGAACTGGGCGAATCGTCGTATCAGATCGATCTGATGTCGCATCTGGATATGATCGAAAAAGAAGCATCTGCTTTGGAATTTCGCACGATGCTTTCGGGCGAGGACGACAAGCGCAACGCCTTGCTCGTCATTCACGCAGGCGCAGGCGGCACGGAAGCGCAAGATTGGGCGGAGATGCTTTACCGGATGTACATGCGTTGGGCCGAGCGCAAAGGGTTCAAAGTCTTTACCGCTGATTATCAATTGGGCGACGGCGCGGGCATCAAAACCGCCACGCTGGAGATCAACGGCGAATATGCGTACGGCTACCTTCAAGCCGAAAACGGTGTGCACCGGCTCGTACGCATTTCGCCTTACGACGCCAACGCGCGGCGGCACACATCCTTCGCCAGTGTGTATGCGTATCCCGAAGCCCCGCCGGAAGTCGAGATCGATATTCGCAAGGAAGATTTGCAGATCGATACGTATCGCAGCGGCGGCAAGGGCGGACAGAATGTGAACAAAGTTGAGACCGCCGTCCGCATCACGCACTTGCCTTCGGGCGTTGTGGCGGCGTGTCAGGAAGAGCGGTCGCAGTTCCAGAACAAAGAGCGGGCGATGAAAATGCTGCGCTCGCGGCTGTATCAAATCCGGCGCGAAGAAGAGATTGCACGCAAGCGCGAATTGGAAGGCAAGAAGCGCAAGATTGAGTGGGGCAGCCAGATTCGCAGTTACGTGTTCGATGACCGCCGGGTGAAAGATCACCGCACGAACTACGAACGCTTCGATGTTGAACTCGTCATGGACGGCGACATCGACAGTTTCATCGAACGCTACTTGATGGAGTTCAGCGACTAATCACTATGGCCAGCAGAACTTATTTCGATCTCTTCGGACTTGAAGAAAAAATTTTGCTTGATGAATCAAGTCTGCGTCAGAAGTTTTTAGCGATGAGCAAAGCCGCGCATCCTGATTTTCATCGCGGCGCGGTGGCGGGCGAAGCCAGCGTTCAAGCGTCGTCGGAACTCAACAGCGCGTTTCTGACGCTGAAGGATTTCGAGAAGCGATTGAATTACGTCATTTCACTTTATCAGCCGCCGCAACACAGCGACCGCGAGACGTATAAAGCTCCGCAAACCTTGCTGGTTGAATTGATGGACATGCACGATCTTTTGCTCGATTACAAACACGCTCAAACCGATGCGCTGCAAAACCGCTTGAACAGTGCGATGATGGGACTTCAATCCAAAATGGATGCGATTGACAACGACCTCAAATCATCCGCCGCACAGTTTGATGTTGCACCGGATTTCGAGCAGCGTAAAGTTTTTGCCAGCGATATGAAAGACCTCACGCTTCGTAAAAACTATTTACGCTCGCTCTACCGCACGATTGATGAAACGCTCAATCCTTCGGAACGCTGATGAAGTACAAGGCTAGCATCAACGCCGGAACGGTTGAGATTGTCCACGACATCGATATCACAGACGGCGTGCCGACACTGAACGGCGAACCACGTGAAGCGTACTTTCAAAAACTTTCCGGCGACACCCTCGCGTCTGACGGGCCTGACGGGGTATATCACTTCGTTTATCAAGGCCGCGTTTATCTTGCCGAAGCCAAAAGAACCGATGAAGGCTACAGTATCCGGCTCGGCAATGAGACTTTCACGGTCGGCCTCGCCGATGAAAAAAAATTACTGCTTGAACGGATAGGTATTCGCACGAAATCAAAGAACGCTTCCGGTGAGATCAAAGCACCGATGCCCGGGTTGGTCGTCAAGATTGAAGTCGCGGTCGGCGATGCGGTAAGGGTCGGGCAAGGGCTGGTGCTGCTGGAGGCGATGAAGATGGAAAATGAAATCAAGTCGAGCGTGGCGGGCACGGTGCTGGAGATCAAAGTGGCGGAGCGGCAAACCGTCGAAAAAAATACGTTGCTCCTCAAAATCGGATGAGCGTGCTGAGAGCAAACATTCTGATCACGGGCGGCACGGGCTACCTCGGCTCGGCACTTGTGCGGCATTTGCAACATCGGCTCGGCAACCGCATAGGCATCCGCGTGCTCGTCCGTAACGCCGCGAAAGGCGCACACCTGCAAAGTCTGGGAAGCGTTGAGACGGTTGAAGGCAACCTCGACGATCCGGCTTCGCTGGCACTGGCGACGCGGAACATTGATACCGTTTTCCATGTTGCGGGCTTGGTAAGCTTCGAGCAACTGGCTTACCGCAAACTGTATCAGACGAATGTGCTCGGCACACGCCATCTCGTTGATGCTTGCTTAATCAACAAGGTGCGGCGGCTGGTGCACACGAGTTCAACCGCAGCAGTCGGTTCGCTCGGAAACGGGAGCTTGAGCAATGAACGGGCGGCGTTTCAGGATTGGCAACACCGGATCGGCTACTCTGAATCCAAGTATTTGGCGGAACTGGAAGTGCTGCGCGGCGTTGCGGAAGGATTGGACGCCGTGATGCTCAATCCCAGCGTCGTCTTCGGCTATGATGACTACGCAGAAACACTCTATGAGAATGCCGCGTCGGGGTTGCTGCTCGATGTGTTCAAAGGTAAGTTGCCCTATCATCCGCCGGGCGGCACGGGCGTTGTAGATGTCAATGATTTCGTCAAAGCCTGTACGCTCGCCTGGGAAAAAGGAAAAACGGGCGAACGCTATATTATCAGCGCGGAAAATCTATCTTACCGGGCGATGTATGAACAAGTGGCGGGCTTTCCGCTGGGTCGAGGCCGCGGGACAGGGGCGTTAAGCAAATGGCTCGGACGTTTTTTCGGACTTGGCGCGGAACTCTTCGGCGCGATCACCCGGCAGACCGTGCCGCTCGCGCTCGATACCGTCAGACTTTCCGAGCGACTGCTTTATTATGACAACCAAAAATCGCGCACTGAACTCGGCATGTCTTACCGGCCTTTCGCGGAAACCATCAAAACCGTTTTGCATAAACATCACTTACTTTACCAGAGCCAATTCACCTAATCAATCTGTTTAGACCATGATTACCCTGACGCAAATCCCGGCAAAAACCTCGACAAAAACCCTGACAAAAAAAATATCAGCGGCGTTCATGCTGCTCATGCTTGTAGCCGCAGCAGCAACCGCGCAAATTAAGCCGGGTGCTAAGTTGCCCGGTTTCTCTTTGCCCGATGTCAATGGCGGCACGCGAGCACTCAGTTCCATCACCGGCAAAAAAGGTATCGTGATTGTTTTCACGTCGACGGTCTGTCCGGTAACGAACGCCTACAACTCGCGGCTGATTAAACTGGCGGCATATGCGAAGCAAAACGGCATTGAGTTTATGGCGATCAATTCAAACTCGACCGAAGACGTGGCGGAGATTGTCGCGCATTCGAAGTCCAAGGGATTGAACTTTTCGGTGCTCAAAGATTCGGACGGAAAAGTCGCGGCTTCGTTCGGTGCGAGTGTAACACCGGAAGTGTATTTCGCAGACGGCGATTTTACATTGCTCTACCAAGGCCGCATCGATGACAATCAGCGCGAAGATAAAGTGAGCCGCAAAGATTTAGAGGTGGCGATGCAGGAACATTTGGGCGGCAAAGCGGTGTCCGTCAAAAGCGAAGCCGCCAGAGGCGTGCCGATCAAACGGATGTAAGCGTTCGAACCCTTGTTCTGTTGCGGCGGCACAAGGGTTTCTTGATTCTTGATTTCTAATCCTTAACAACCATATCACCCTTTGACCTGTAGCCATGCTGCACTCCAGAGGCTTGAAGACCGGCGGTATCGTGCTTGCGGCGCAGGGACCGCTCCGGCTGAACGACCGAGAAAAACCGAAATCGCTGCTGCGGTACGGTGGCAAAAGTCTCTTGCGCCATGCGGCAGAAACAATGATCGCCTCGCAGTGCAAGACGGTGGCGGCGGTGCTAGGCGCGGCGGCGCCTGAACTTCATGGCGAACTGCTCGGCCTTTCCATCGTAAGTGCCATCGATCCCGACGGGGCAACCGGCGGCGGCTCATCCGTTCGTATCGGTTTTGAAACCTTGCTTGAGCACGCCGGTCGTACCGGAGGCTTGGACGCGGTTCTACTGCTACCCTGCGATCAGCCGCTCATCACAGCCGACCGGCTCGATGAATTTATCTACGATCACATCATCACCGGTCAGCCGATTGTTGCCGCACGCTACGGCCCATCGTTCGGCTTGCCCGCGCTCTTCGGCAAAACGTATTTTCCCGACTTGCTCAGCCTTCACAGCAACAGCGACATCACCGGCATTATTCACCGCCATCCCGAAGATGTTCAGGCCATCAGCCTTCCCGAACATTTCACCGGCATCGACACACCGGAGGATTATGAACGCTTGCGTCAGCCCGGCAACCGCAACTTGTTGTTGCGAACCCAGAAGTAAATGACGGGACACGTGATTAAAGCGATGAGAAATCCATAAGGCAAACCGTTGGCAAGAAGTCCCGTCAGCACGGCGACCGGGAAATCATGCGGTTCAGCAGCAGTGTCTTTCATCAGCGAAATCAGGGCGACGGCCTCGAAGAGCAGCAAGACGCCCAGCACCGGCAGCGGAAACACTTTGACGATGGTCTCGAATCCGTTGCTGAAAAACAGGCCGAGCACGAGATAGAACAGCCCGTAGATAATCACCGAACCGCCCGTCCGCGCTCCGAACGCGAGATGCCCGACCATCCCGCTCGATCCATGACATACCGGCACGCCGCCGAAAAACGCCGACACAATGTTCATCGCCGAATAGGTCAGGCCGATTTGCCGCACGCCTAATTTTCGTTCAGGGAAAAAATCTTCAGCGACTTGTTTCGTCGCCAGCACCGAATTGCCGAGCGAGAGCGCAATTTGCGGCAAGGCCAACAGTAAAAATCCCGTCCCGATATTTTCCATCGACGGCACCGCGACCTGCGGCACTCTCACTGCGATTGAATCCATCACACTGCGTACTTCCGGCTTGAACACCACTGCATAACCGATGCCGATAACGACGGCAACCAGTGCCGCCGGAACACGATGGTTTCCCGTGAGCAGCAGAATCATTATGAAGATGACGGCAGCGAGCACGTAACCGGTGAGGCCATCGGCCTTGATATAGTTGGTCAGGGCGAGCGTGGCCAATTGTAAACCGAGACCCAGTTGCAGGCCGCGCACGACGGGTTTCGGCACGAGCCGCGAAAGCATATCCAATGCGCCCGTCAGCGCGAGCGCGAGCATCACGAGGCCGATGGCGAGGCCGCCGCCGATAAGAATATCGCCGCCGATTTTTTGCGTGATGACGATAACCGCGACGGCTTTCAGCGGTTGCACCGGCATCGGCATCCGGTACATCCAGCCGGTAAAAATCTGCATCAGGCCGAACAGGACGAGTACGCCGCAGGCATCAAGAGATGCGGCGGCCACCATCCCGACGAGCAGCGGAAAGTCCGTGCCCATGTCGCCGAACGCGCCGCCGAGTTCGCGGCGATTAAACCTGATGCGTGGCCTGATAGGAGAGGTTACGGGCAGCCGTGTATTCATCCGCCGATCACTGACATGGATTCGGATACAGGTGTTTGCCGGTGTGCTTCGGCTTCATAGCCGTTTTTGTAACGGTGTCCAACGCTTTCGCATATAACCGTGATAAGCGCATCATCGCTGACGCCGCTGCGCAACAACCATTTCAGATCGAGACCGCCTTGTTCATAAAGGCAGGTATGCAATGTGCCTTTGGCGGTAAGGCGCAGGCGATTGCACGTGCCGCAGAAAGTTCGGGAATAGGCTGCAATGATGCCGAGCGAACCTTGAAATTCGGGAATGGAAAAGTTCATGGATGTGGAAGAGATTTCGCTTTGTAGAGACATAAGGTTCGGATATGCAGCAAGCAACACGGATAAGATTTTTTCGTGATTCCATGTTAGCGTTGATCTTGCGCCTTCGCCATTGAACGGCATTTCTTCGATGAAGCGGACGGTGACGGGTGCGGTACGGGCGAGTTCAGCGAGCGGAATAATGTCTTCAGTATTCAGGCCGTGCATTACGACGGCGTTGATTTTAGTCGTGATGCCGTGCGATAGAAGCGCATCTAACGTTTGCATGACGGCATTCAATTCGTCGCGGCCTGTGATGCGATTGAAGCGGGCGAGATCAAGCGTATCCAAACTGAGATTTACCGAAGCGATACCGATCCGCTTCAGTTCGGGAATATATTTGGCGGTGAGGGTGCCGTTGGTGGTGATCGAAATTTCTGCGAGACCGCGCACGGTTCTCAGTTGCCATAGAAAATCCATCAGTCCGTCGCGGACGAAAGGCTCGCCGCCCGTGATGCGAATTTTGGTGATGCCTTGCGCGGTCAGCAACCGTGCGAGCCGCAGGAGTTCATCGAACGACAGGAGTTCATCTGCGGGCAGAAAAGTTTGATGTTCGGGCATACAGTAGCGGCAGCGCAGGTTGCAGCGGTCGGTGATGGACAAACGTAAATAAGTGATCGGGCGACCGTGGTTATCGTGCCAGTGCGGCGGCGGTTCGATGTGATCCAAGCGGTATAAATTTTTGCGGTGAATTTTTGCGTGACGATGGCATATTAGCATGGTGCCGTTTCAAAACCTGAACGAAGTATAAAAGTGTTTACGCATGGTGAAAGTTACCGTAAAATTTTTTGCCGTTGGCCGCGACATCACCGGCAGCGATGAACTGATGCTCGAGTTACCGGAAGGCACAACGGCGGGTGAGGTACTTATACAGGTAAAACAACGCTATCCTGCTTTTGAGAAAGTCGCAGCACTGCTCGTTGCGGTCAATTTGGATTATGCGGACACAGCAACCGTATTGTATGATGGTGACGAACTAGCGGTCATTCCGCCGGTGAGCGGCGGCTGAGCGGGCAATGAAATGTTTGCTTGTAAAAGGCTCGCTGTTTAAGTGCGCATTCATCTAATGTCTCACAGCAGAAAAGATGCTTGGAAAGCTGCGACTGTTTTTACTATACTCAACTCACACACATTCCAAAGCACATTTCTCTTAGGCTTCCACATTCACGATTGACATAACAGCAAAACACGAATGAAGATGAAACATCTGGTTGCTTTCCTCGCGCTGTTGCTTTTAAGTGCAACGGCTTCACACGCTCAACCAAGCAAATCACCAAAGTCCGCCAAGCCTGAGCAGACTCAGGCTAATAGCAGCGTCAAGATTGATGCGAACGCGCTTTCGGGCTGGATTGTAAACAACGAGCGATATTTTAACGACCCGACCAACAACAAGCCCGGTCTTGAATTTCCAAAAGGCAGCGGGAAGACGGCATGCTACGCCGGATACACTTGGGTTGTGGCGCAGTTCAACAGCAATGCGTCGGATATTCGCACCGCCGCCAATTTCAATACAATCCAAGCGAGTGGTGTAGAGTTTAAACCCGGCAAGATTCTTTCCGCGGGAACAGCCGATGATCCGGCGAACGCCTCGTATCGCGTCTACAAAATCAAATCCAGCGACAACGCGGGCAACAGTTCAGATTACGCAGCATGGCCGGTTTCCGACGGTGCATTAACAACCAGCAACGGTCAGCCGCTCGTTACCGGCGCGCAGTCGCTCTGGTTCGTCTCGAACGATCTCACTACCGGATCGCGTGTTTACCTCACAAGGCCACTGGGCTGCGAAGTGCAGAACTATATTTTTGCTTACGCACCAAGCGTCGGCACTACAAATTACGATGCACTCAACCAAACGATTTTCATTCGCCGCCGCATCATTAACAAAAGCGATACGCTCTGGAAAAATGCCTACGTCGGCTTCTTTACCGATATTGACATCGGCGGCGGCGCGTTTGATTTAACCGGCGGCGACAGCGCGCTCGGTCTTGCATATACCTTTAACGGTGCAGGCTCAGAGACCCTATACGGTACAGTCCCACCGGCCACCGGCTTTCAGTTCCTAGCCGGAAAGAAAAATGGTTCTACCTCAGTTGAATTAAGTGCCATCACTCGGTTCGTCAACAATTCAGGCTCGCCAGAGAGCGACCCCGGTAACGCGGTCGAACTCTATAATGTTGTCCGCGGCTTCAACAAAGTGGGAAGCCCGCTCGTTGGCGCACCGTCCGGTTCCGGCTTTATGTTTCCCGGCGATGTGAATCAGCCCTACAATGCGACTACGAACCTGATTGAAAAATCTCCTGAAATTCCGAACGGCACACCGGGGGATAAGCGTCAGGTATTGAGCGTCGGCCCCATCGACCTTGCGGCTAACGAATACGTTGATGTTACCTACGCCGTCATTGTCGGGCAAGGATCGAGCAATCTGAACAGCGTTTCGGTGTTGAAAACTTACGCTCAGGCGATGAAGGATAATCCGAGTTACTGGAATCTTTCCGGTACATCGAGCGTCGCAGGCGAGGGCGGTGCTGTTCCAAGTCGTTTCGGATTGGAGCAAAACTATCCGAACCCGTTTAACCCCAGCACAACGATTCGCTACGATCTTTCCGCAGCAAGCACCGTGAATTTAAAAGTGTTTGATATGTTGGGGCGCGAAGTTCAAACGCTCGTCAGCGGCAAACAACCGGCGGGACGCTACACCGCGCCGTTCAATGCAGCAAATCTTTCCAGCGGCGTTTATCTTTACCGGCTGCAAACTTCCTCGGCGGAAGGCAATTTCACCGCTACGAAAAAGATGCTCCTCGTAAAATAAAATGAAGTAATGTCCGCAGATGATTTTGCCTTCAATCTCATTACCGACCGGCCTATCGATGTGCAAGCGTTGATAGGCCGTGTGGCTGCGCCGGAGTGCGGCGGCCTCGCCATCTTCATCGGCATGGTTCGCAACCACTCTAAAGGCCGCACGGTGCGGCACTTGGAATACGAAGCCTACCCTGAAATGGCGTTAAAAAAAATGAATGAGATTGCATTGGAGATTAAATCCAAGTGGCCGGAAGTGAGCAAGATTGCAATGATCCACCGCACGGGAAAGTTGGCCATCGGTGAGATTGCCGTTGCGATTGCAGTTACAACTCCGCACCGCGCCGAAGCATTCACAGCTTGCCGCTACGCCATTGATACACTCAAAAGCACCGCACCCATCTGGAAGAAAGAAGTTTTCGAGGACGGCGATGTATGGGCGAGTGCTCACGCTTGATTTCTCAGGGCGAGGCATGCTATCGCCCCTACTACGATGGAAACGCTGTTACTTTTTCTTCGGCTTGAAAATCACCGTTGAATACAGGGACGGCTTGAACAATGTTTCCGCAACCTTCCGCACATCAGCGGCGGTTACACGGTTGATGTCCTCAATCACCAAATCGCCGGGTACGTCGCCGCCGAAATAATATTCGTTCCGCGCGATGCGCATCATCCGCGACGACATGCTTTCCTGTCCCATGATGATCGATCCTTTGAGTTGCGCCTTCGACAGTTCCAACTCTTTATCCGGCACCGCCTTCTCCGCTAATTTTTCCAACTCTTCGCGCACGAGTTTCAACGCCTTTTCTACTTTCCCGCCGTCCGTGCCGAGATAGACGCCGAACTCGTTCGATTCATCGGACGCATTGATGAACGAGTAAATCGTGTAGACAAGGCCGAACTTTTCGCGCACGCGCAAGTTCAGCCGCGAACTCATTCCGCCGCCGAGTACGGTGTTGAGCAGCATCGCTGCGTAGTAAGTTTTGTCGTCGCGCTCAAACGGAAATCCCATCACGACATGCGCTTGATTGATTGGCTTGGGCACTTCGAGATGCACCGGTTGATACGCTTTCGGATCAAACTTGACGCGCGGCAACTGCGATGGCGATTTGCGCTTCGGGATAAATTTTTCCGCGAGCCGTACCATTTCTTCATGCCGCACGTTGCCTGCCGCAACGAGCAACATCTTATCCGTCGTGTATCGCTGTTGCATATATTTTTGCATTCCCGCCCGCGAAAAACTACGCACGGTTTCTTCCGTCCCGATGATCGGCATCGCCATCGGATGCGCGCCGTAAATGCTTTTTTCGAAATCGTCGAAGATGATGTCGTCCGGCGTGTCTTCCGAACTTTTCATTTCCTCGATGACGACTTGCTTTTCTTTTTCCAATTCCGATTCGGGAAAAATCGGGTTGAATACCAGATCGGAAAGCACATCGACCGCCACGCCGGTATGTTCGTCTAAGCAGCGCGCGTAAAAGCAGGTTTGATCTTTGCTCGTAAAAGCATTCAGATACCCGCCGACTTCCTCCATACTGCGCGAGATCGCAATGTAATTCCGCTTCTTCGTGCCCTTGAAAACGAGATGCTCGATAAAGTGCGAGATGCCGTTCGTCTGCAAGGTTTCATCGCGCGAGCCGGTCTCCGTCCACAGTCCGACGGAAACGCTATGCACATTCGGCACGGGTTCAGTGATCACTTTCATGCCGTTCGGCAACGTGCTTTGCTGAAGATTGCTGACGATGCGTGATATAGATTTTACCGGAGCGGTCGAAGATTTTGCGGCGATATTTTTTTTCGAAGACGGGACGGAAGTTTTGCGGTACATGATCTGTATGGAAAAGTAAAATTCTTTTTGCGGAAGCGGTTCGAATATACAGCGGCGAAGGCAACGCATCGCAGCGGGCGGGCGTTCCGCCGAAAAATTTTATTGGCGGAGCGGCGTCAATCCTTTATTTTTGCAAAGTCTCGTCAAGCCGCCACTGTAACCAAGTGCCACACTTGCAATCCCACACCGCACCGACCTTGACCGATCTTATTTAGCCTGCTTTGAACCAAACACGGAGTTATCACAATGGCCTCTCAATCACCTGAAGCAACCCTCGCCGCCGAACCCCAAGTACAATCTCAGAACGGAAACGGTGTCGCTACGCCCGATAAAGACACGCTCAAGCACTGGTATCAACTGCTCCAGATGGGACGCATTTTGGACGTCGCCGCCGCCAACTATTTGAAGAAAGCGATGGGCTGGTCGTATCACGCGCCGTATCAAGGGCACGACGGGATTCAACTCGCGCTCGGCCTTTCATTCCGGCAAAGCAAAGATTTTCTTTTTCCTTACTACCGCGACATGCTCACCTGCCTCGCCGCAGGTCTGACGCCCGAAGAAATTTTGCTCAACGGCCTTTCGCGCGACGCCGACGTCGCGGGCGGCGGTCGGCATATGTCCAACCACTTTGCCAAACCTTCAATTCGCATTCAAAACGGATCGTCGCTCACGGGCAATCATTCGCAGCACGCGGCAGGCGTTGCGCGGGCGATTAAAAAATATGGCGGCGATGAAATTTCATTTTACTCCGGCGGTGAATCGGCGTGCTCCGAAGGATTTTTTTATGAAGCCGTCGCGGGCGCATCGCGCGAACTATTGCCGGTCGTTTTCGTGATTCAAAATAACCGCTACGGAATTTCGGTGCATGTCTCGGAGCAATCGGCCAATCCCGTCGTCGCCGATAACTTCTCCGGCTTTCTCAATCTGCGCATCATTCACTGCGACGGCACGGACATGTTTGATTCGTGGCGGGCGATGCAAGAAGCAACGGCGCATATTCACGCGGGCAAAGGCGCGGTGATGGTGCACGCCGATTGCGAACGCATCGGGTCGCACTCGAACTCTGATAATCATACGCTCTACCGGACGCCGGAAGATTTGGAACAGATCAAATCGCGCGACCCGTTGCCGAAATTCAAAAAGTATTTGTTGGAGCACAGCATCTTCACCGAAGAAGAATTGAAAACGATTGACGACGAGAATCAAAAAGTTTTTTCGGAGTCCGCCGCACGCGCCGAGAAGGCCGCGATTCCCGATCCGAAATCGGTGATGGAATTTATCACGCCGCCTTACGAACCGGTGAGCGGCACGGTGGTCGATTTGAAAGCACCAACGGGCGAGGCTGAACTTTACACCGACGAAACCATCTCGCTGTTGCAAGCTTTGAACCTGACGCAGAAGGAAGAGTTCCGGCGCAACCCGAATACGTTTTTGTGGGGACAAGACGTCGCCTCGAAAGACAAAGGCGGGATTTTCAATGTCGACAAAGGTATGATGCAAGAGTTCGGCAACGAGCGTGTGTTCAATGCGCCGATTGCGGAGGATTTTATCGTCGGTACGGCCAACGGCTTTTGCAGATACCGTGATGACATTTGGGTTTTGGTCGAAGGTGCCGAGTTCGCCGATTACATCTGGCCTGCGATGGAACAGATCGTCGAGTGCTCGCATGAATACTGGCGGACGAAAGGTCAGTTCGTGCCGAACTTGGTGATTCGCATTGCGTCGGGCGGATACATTCAGGGCGGCTTGTATCACTCGCAAAACGTCGAAGGTGCCTTTACGACCTTGCCCGGTTTGCGGATTGTAACGCCGGCGTTCGCGGACGACATGCAAGGGCTGCTGCGTTCAGCGATGCGGACGCGCGGCATCACGGTGATTCTCGAGCCGAAATATCTTTACAACAACCCGTGGGCGAAGACGAAAAAGTTGAAGGAAGATATTTTGATTCCGTTCGGCAAAGCGCGCGTCAGGCGCGAAGGTTCGGATATGTCGATTATCAGTTACGGCACGACGGTTCACCATGCGATGATCGTCGCCGAGCGGCTTGCGAAGGAGCAGCACATTTCCGCCGAAGTGCTCGACCTGCGTTCGCTCGCGCCGTTGGATTTATATGCGATTGAAGCGACGGCCAAAAAGACGAGCAAGGTTTTGATCGTGCACGAAGATAAAGTTACGGGCGGGTTTGGCGGCGAGATCGCTGCGCTCATTGCCGAGCATTGCTTTGAGCATTTGGATGCGCCGGTGATGCGCGTCGGATCGCTGGATGTGCCGGTCGGTTTCGCAAAAGTTTTGGAAGAAGCCACACTGCCCAATCCTGAGCGGCTTTACACGGCGGCGATGAAACTCGCCCAGTATTAATTTTCTCCGTTACAACGAAACGTTTGAACGGGTATAGCATCACACAAGAAAAATTTCTTGCACGGAATTTTTGAAAAGTGCGGCGGGTGCTTTATGTTTGCAGTCCCAAAAGTGAAGGCTTTGGGATTTTTGACCGAGAATATAGCTCAGTTGGTAGAGCATCTCACTTTTAATGAGAGGGTCGATGGTTCGAATCCATCTATTCTCACTCTGACTTCATCATAAAGGCGTTCGGCAGCGGACGCCTTTTGCATCGCACGAAGCCTCACAATGACAACCTGCCCGGGTGGCGAAATTGGTAGACGCACTACTTTGAGGTGGTAGCGCCGCGAGGTGTAGGAGTTCGAATCTCCTCTCGGGCACAACGAAAAAGCCGTAGACTTTTCTGCGGCTTTTTTATTTGTTTGCTAGTTGTTTCTTCGGCGTTCCGTAGAGGTAGTGGTCGTGCTCTTCCGACCAATCTTTGATGCCGGTTGAAAACGACGTGCCGAAGATGTCAAGCAGATTATCAGCGGGTACTTTTTCATCCGGTTGCAAGGCAGCCTCTTCGACCAAGATTGTCAGTTTCGTATTGGGCTTGAGATTGACCGGTTCATCAAACACAATTTGCTGGCCGTCGTCATGGGCTTTAATCTGTGTCATTTTTTCTTTTGTTGATTTGGCAGGAGTTTTTCGTTTGTCTTGAAAATATAAATTCGTGTTGCGGCAAACACGCATCGCTCGCCGCGCCAGCCTGTTTGAAACGTGCAGCCGGTTATATCTTGTTGCCCCTGCTGTAAATATGTGCCTTGCCTCATAGCCGCTGCAACCGGCCTTGCAAAAGCAACTCAGCCGATGCACGTTGAGGAAAACTTTCGAACCATCTCTGATTGATGATGAAATACAAAATTCTCTGGGCCGACGACGAAATCGAGTTCCTCCGTCCGCACATTATGTTCTTGGATGACAAAGGCTACGAAGTAACCTGCGTCACCAACGGCGAAGACGCCGTGCAACTCTCCCGCGAAAAACATTTCGACATCATTTTCTTGGACGAACAAATGCCCGGCATCGGCGGGCTTGCCGCGCTCTCCGAAATCAAAACCATCACGCCCGCAACGCCCATTGTCATGATCACCAAGAACGAGGAAGAGGCGATCATGGAAAAAGCGATTGGCCGGAAAATTTCCGAGTATCTCATCAAGCCCGTCAACCCGAATCAGATTTTGCTCGCGTGCAAGAAACTCCTTCAGGCCGAACGCATCAAGGCCGACGCTGCTTCGCGCGATTACATTCAAGAGTTCAATCGCATCTCGCAGCAACTGATGATGCCGATGGAAGCCGCCGATTGGCTTGGCATTCACGAACGCCTGTCGCAGTGGGAAGTGGAGTTGGACGAGCATCCGAATACCGGCTTGCGCCAAACGTTGATGGATCAAAAGAAGGAATGCAACCTCGAGTTTTCGAAGTATGTCGAGAAGCGGTATTTGGATTGGTGCAACAGCGAAAAAGACAATCGCCCGATGCTCTCGGTGGACGTTCTTGAAAAAAAGATCGTGCCCGAACTCGACAGCGGCAAACCGATTTTTATGTTCGTCGTCGATTGCCTGCGCTACGATCAGTGGCTCGTGATGGAAAAACTCTTGCAGCCGTTCTTCAACGTCGAGCATGATTTCTACATGAGTATCCTGCCTTCCGCCACGCCCTACGCGCGGAATGCGATCTTCAGCGGTTTCTTCCCGACGGATATTGAAAAGCGTCATCCCGATCTTTGGGCGGCGAGCGAAGAAGACGAGCACAGCAAAAATCGTTACGAAAAAGAGTTCATGGAAGATTTCTTCCGGCGGCGACGCATTACGGTGAAGGACATCAAATACACCAAACTCATCAACGCCGACGAAAGCCGCACTTACGAGCAGAACATCATGGGGCAAATGAAGAACCAGCTCAATGCCATCGTGGTCAACTTCGTGGACATTCTCGCGCATAGCCGAGCCGATTCGCAAGTCATCAAAGAAATTTCGCCAGATGAATCCGCTTATCGCTCGCTCACGCAGACATGGTTCGAACACTCCTCGTTCTTTCGAATGCTGAAGACGCTCTCGCAGCAAGACGCTACAGTCATCATCACCACCGATCACGGCAGTATCCGCTGTTTGCGCAGCGCGAAAGTCATCGGCGACCGCGAAGCCTCAACCAACTTGCGGTATAAGTTCGGTCGTAATTTGCAATGCGAGCCGAAGAACGCGCTGTATATCAAAGACCCGCAGACCTACCGCTTGCCCTCTCACGGCGTCAATATGAATTACATCATTGCGAAGGAAGATTTTTATTTCGTCTATCCGACGAACTTCCATAAGTATGTCAATCAATACCGCGATTCATATCAGCACGGCGGCATCTCGCTCGATGAAATGGTCGTTCCAATTGTCAAATTGACGCGCAAGTAATTTTTATGACGGAAAAGTTTTCCCGTTCAAGCGATGAGACGCGCGAGTTCGCCCGTCAATTCGGAGCGTCGTTGCCGCGCGGCAGTTTCATTGCCATCACAGGCACGCTCGGTGCGGGAAAGACGGAGTTCGTGCGTGGCCTTTGCGAAGCGTTGAACTTCACCGGCACGGTAACGAGTCCGACCTTTTCCATTCTCAATATCTACCACGGCTCATTGCACGGCGCGCCGCTTGACATCAATCACTTTGATTTGTATCGGCTGAACACGGCGAGCGACCTTCAAAGCATCGGCTACGAAGATTATTTTTACGGCGACGGCGTAACGATTGTAGAGTGGGCGGAAAAATTTCCTGAACTCCTGCCCCAACACGCAATGCACGTGCACTTGGAAATCGCCGGTGAGCACGAGCGGCGCATTGAGTTCGAACGCTATTCGATGCTCTTGCGACGCTAACGAAACACGCCGCCACATCTGTTGCTTCCATGACCCTGCTTACCATCGAGTGTTCCGGTTCGCCGTTGTCCGTCGCCGTGCAGCACGAAGGCCGCGTGGCGTTACAAGTTCAAAGTGAGCCGAACCGCGCCGCCGAAACAATCATCTCACTTATCGATGCTGCGTTGCACGAACTTTCGATTGAAGTTTCACAACTTCACGCCGTTGCGATAACCGAAGGCCCCGGCTCATTTACATCACTGCGTATCGGCATGTCGACGGCTAAGGGATTTTGCTTCGCCTTAGATAAACCGCTCATTACGATTCCGACCCTGCCCGCGATGACAGAGGCCGCATCGCCATACATCGAAACGGATTTTATCGTGCCGCTGATTCACTCCAAATCGGGTGAATTTTTTTTCAATCTGTTTGCACGCACATCGCCCGCCGCGCCCTTGCTGGAGCACAGTTACGGGACGTTGCCCGAAATTTTCGCGCAAGTTGATCCGAACCAAACCGCTTTCATTGGCCGGAATTTATCGCGGTGGCCTGAATTGAATATACTTCGCACGTCCGCAGCG
>JACMJS010000136.1 GCA_014380515.1 Chlorobiales bacterium | reverse complement strand
GGGCTGCGGATACGGAAGATTGCGGTTTCGAAAGGCTAAGATACTTTGTTTCGCCGCCGGTCGTGATGCCGCGCGAGGGCGAGATCAATCAGCCGCGAGATGAGCGATGGGTAACTCACACCCGCCGCCGCAAACATTTTGGGATACATACTGATAGAGGTGAACCCCGGAATGGTATTGATTTCGTTGATGAAAATTTTACCCGTTCGCCGCTCCAGAAAAAAATCGACGCGAGCCATGCCCTCGCAGTTCAAGGCGGTGTAGGCCGCCACCGCCGCCTTGCGAATTTGTGCGATTACTTTCCGTGGCAAGGCCGCCGGTATCGTCAGCCGTGAATCGCCTTTGACATACTTCGCTTCATAATCGTAGAACTCATTGCACGGCTCGACTTCCCCCGCTACCGACGCGGCGACGTCTTCATTTCCCAACACCGCCACTTCAATTTCGCGTGCATCGATAAAAGCCTCAAGTAAAATTTTGCGGTCGAATTGCGCGGCGAAGTTCAGGCCGCGCGTCAGCTCGCTTCGGTTGTGTGCCTTCGAAATCCCGACCGACGACCCAAGATTAGCAGGCTTGATGAATACCGGATATTTCAAATCGCGCTCCGCGGTTGCAATGATTTTTTTCAGGTGGCTTTCAACTTCGCCGCGCATCACGCTGAAATACTTGCCTACATTTAATCCAGCGTGTTCGAAATGCACTTTCGCCATCGCTTTATCCATCGCAAGCGACGACGCCAAGACGCCGCATCCGACATATGCCACATTCAACATTTCAAGCAAGCCTTGCACCGTGCCGTCTTCGCCGTACGGCCCGTGAAGCACCGGAAAGACGATCTCGATTTTCTCCGATTGAAAATCAAACGCAAAGCGGTTTCGCAAAGCGAGCGCGCTTACCGACCGCTCCTGCACTTTTAGTTTTTCTTCCGCACCGGCGTGAATCAGTTCTTCATAGTTTGTGCCGAGCACTTTGTGCGACGCGGCGGGCGAGAGCCACCGTCCGTCTTTGGTAATGTGAATCGGCACGACGTCATATTTCTTTTTATCTATCGCCGCCGCCACCGACCGCGCCGACATGATCGAAACTTCATGCTCGCCCGATTTGCCGCCGAACAAAATCGCTACTTTCTTTTTCTTCATTGCATCTCAAATTGATTTTTAACACGCTTCACTTGAAGAGGTCGTAGAGCGAGCGCAGGTCTTTGGGCGGCGCGCCGAGCAAATACAACCCGACGACGGCGGCGTTCAAGAGTTGTGTCGCCGCAAAGCCGTGCCGTTCAAAGCGGCGCGATGACGTGGTAACAAACGCATTGGTGATGAGCACCGGCGACGATTCTTTCTGTGCCCGCAGTAAAAACTCGACGTCTTCGAGCAACTCCATTTCGGTGAACCTGCCGATCCGCTCGAAGAAACTGCGTCGCGCGAAGATACCGGAGTCGCCGTAGTGAAAGAGCACGCTGTTGATTTCCGTCGCCGCCGAATACACGTCCGCCAAGACGTTCGGCGGCGCGGCTTGATACTTCACGGGGAAATATCCGAACAGGGTTTCAGGTCGCCGGATCGCCTTGGCCAGTTCCGCCACCGCGTTCGGCGCGGGTACGGTATCGGCGTGCAGGAACAGCAACACGTCGCCCTGCGCAAAGGCCGCGCCGCAGTTTTGTTGTTGCGCCCGCCCGCGCTCCGAGCCGAAGACCCGCACGGGCATTGAATCATTGATTTCAAAAAAAGTTTCGATGGCGGCCATTGTTCCGTCCGTGCTGCCGCCATCGGCGATGAGCACTTCTATACCGACATCTTCGGGCAACACTTGCACTGCAAGACCCTCGAGCGTTCGGGCGATCAACCGCGCTTCGTTTAACACCGGAATAACGACGGAAATTTTTACCGGCGGATTTACCGGCTGCACGGCCTGATTCAAAAAAAATTATGTTAAAGTTTTGAAAAACTAATTTATTTAGTTTTATTTGAGGCGAGGTCTTATTTATTAAGGTTTTCTTTTCAGAGCGACGGCAGAGCGACTCGTTTCCGCAATCAAGTTTCGAAATTTTTCCGCAACAAAGGCTGTAAAACTTCCGCAGCCACTGCGATTGTCAAACACCGGGGAGTTTCTGCAAGGCTTTGAACTGCGGCCTTTTGCGGAAATTTCATCTTGGGCACGCGAACTCTATCAACACGCGATTTTTGACGGCGGTGGCTGCGGATTTTGCAGAACAAATTTTCTTAGCCTGTTCTTTCTTAGCATTGTTCTTTGAATTCTCATTGTCATAGTTAATTGGAAGAAGCCTGCCGCGCAGCAATGTTCGGCGGGCTTTTTATTTTAGATTCACGCGTTTGCAATTGTATTGTTAAGTCCTGTTAACATTTCCCTCGCAGTGAAAATCGTCATCGATACCAACATCATCGTTTCGGCGGCACGCTCAAACAAAGGTGCTTCCTTCAAGCTGATACAAACGATTCTTAACGGAACGGATCAATTCTCGGCGCACTTTTCAGTGCCACTCTTGCTTGAATACACCGAACAACTTACCGCGAAAGGCACATTGACCGCGTTACAAACCGCCGATTTTGTGAACGCCTTTTATGAAAAAGGCACGCTGAATGAAATCTATTTTCGTTACCGTTCGGTTTTAAAAGATGGTGATGATGCGATGGTTTTGGAAGCGGCCATTGCCGCCAAAGCCGATTACATCGTAACTTTCAACACGAAGGATTTTAAGGGTGTTGAACTGTTCGGCATCAAAGCCATTCGACCAAACGATTTTTTAAACTTCATCTGAAAATCAATATGCCTGTAAGTGTCCAAATACCTGACGCACTTTATGAACAACTCAAAAAAGTGGCCGATAGCAAAGGCATCTCCGTCGAAGAACTTATTTCACAAGACGCAGAAGCATCAGCCTTGGCATTGAAACGGCTTCACAGCGTTCTCTCATCAGCCCGCGGCCTGTCAGGCCATGAAGTCGTTGAGATGCTACGCCGCAACTCCGGTGATGCAGAACCAAACGAATACGATAAGTTGTGAACAGCCTTCAAAGCAAACGGTAAAGTTATTTGCCCTTGCTTGACCAACTGAAATCAAAACCAAAATGTCGCAGATAGAAGAAAATTGTAGCAATTGTAGACATTGAACCACTTCAAACAATGTCGGCGAAGCTATCGTCAAAGACAGGATTACAGGTTTTTGGAAACGGTTTCCGCCTACAATCATTAATGAAAAAAATTTACTGTATGCCACCAGCTATTTCAAATCTCAGTATCCTCTTACATCCAAAGTGGAATGGTGTGGAGAGTTTAAAAGCAAAATCGGATAATCAATTTCCCATCGAAGGTGTCTGTTTCATCAATTGAAACGCGAGACGGCGCACGCTCGCGGTGGTTTGCAGTTCGGTTACGTGTTTGTACGATTGCTCCGCCGTGCGGTAATCGCCCGCCGCCTTTGCAATCGCCGCCGCCAGAAAATCCAACTCAACCGTATAAGCCCCGTCGCGCGCGCCGATTTGGAAATTCTGAATCGCGTTCAGCAATTCTTTCGCCGCCGCCGCATCCGGGCGACGGTTTCGCGTGTAGAACAAAAACGCCGTCTTATACAGTGCCCGCGAAACCGCGCTCGTGCCCGAATTGCCCGGACGGTCGCTGCGGAATTTTTCATTGGACAGCACGAGCGAGGCCGTCATCATGGCTTCCAACTCGTTTTTTTCGAACAGCGCATCGACGCATGCCGCCAGACGCTCCGCCAATTTTTCCGCTTTTAATTTTTCACTCGCGCCGATCTGCATCGCCAGTCCCTTGTAAATCTCGACCGCTTCTTTGTATGCCTTTTTCTTTTCCAACTCACGGGCTAAGGTGTACCGGGCGAAGTCATCATAAAATTCGCGGCTTGACTCCAACTTTTTTGCAATCGCCAAGGCTTCGCTGATTTTATTCTCGCGCAGTTTGAGCCGCATCAATTGATACTCCGTCCATGCTTTGAGCCGCTCGGATTGCGAGAGCTTCGTATAGAGTTTCGCCAGTTCATCGGCGTTGCGGCTGATGAGATACGTGTTTTCCTGCGCGAGCAGACTCTCGGCAATCTTCGCGTAGTCCAGCGCATTGTCGCGCACGCTATACACGCCGAGCGGCGTCGCCATCCAGAGTTCGTCCGTTTCCGAAAGGGCGACAGCAGCGATGTCGTCCGATGCCAAACCGTCGCGTACGGTGAAGTTCATCCAATACTCGCCGTTGTAAAAACTGACGCCCTTCTTCGTGCCGACGGCAATCTTCCCGCCGCGCGGTGAAAACGCAATCGATGTGACGTCGTTTGAGATCAGTCCGTCATCCGTCGTAAAGGCTTGCCAGCGGGCGGGCGTTTGAGCGTCGTCTAAAATCACCAGCCCGCGGTCGGTGCAAAGCCACTTCTTGCCGCTCGCGTCGGCTTTCATCTGTCTGACGTCGTTGAACATCGGACGATCGGGCATGACGAGTGCGGAGGTACTGCCATCGAAGCGGTAGAGGCCGCGATCCGGCGTAAAGAACCACGCGAACTCGTTGGCATCGGCGGCGACGCAGCGGACGTTGCGCGAGGGAATGTTTTGGAAGAACGACCACGTGGTATTGCCGAAGCCTTCGAACTTGCCGAGCAGCAGGCCGTCGGGCGAGGCCGCCCAGAGTTTGCCTTTCGGCGTCATGGCAAGGCTGATAATGCGCGTCGAGAGTTCGGGCACGTCTTTGCTTTTGAAAATGCGCCAATCGTTATCGGCGAAGCTGAATACGCCGAAGCGCGTACCGAGACCGAACTCCGTCAGCGGGACTTTTTTTCCCTTCCGCTTTTTTTCCATCTCGGCGGGCGAGTTGGTGGCGATGTAAAGCCGCTTATCAAATCCAAGTAGCACTTCATTGATGCGAATGGTTTCTAACTGCGGCACGGCCACCGCGTTGCCGCCGCCTTTGGAAAGGAACAAGCCGCCCGATTCCGTACCAATGTAAATGTCGCTGCCTTTGACGGCAATCGATGTCGCCCGCGAGGGCACGCTGATCGTGCGAATCCCGACCGGCTCGCGCTTGATGCCCGCGAAATATTTTTGACTGCGGAGGCGTTCATACAGATTTCCGAGTTTGTAAAGGGCTTCGAAATTTTTCGCCGCTTGCATCACGCCCACCTGTAAATCCTCGCCGCGTTCGGCTTCACCGCTCTTTTTATAAACGCTGCCTAAGCCCGCCACCGCCTCATCATAAAATCCGCTGCCCGGATACTTCTCATAGATTTTTTTGTAGCAGCGTTCGGCCAAAGGATAATCGCCCGAAAGTTCGGCGAGCGCGCCCGCACGGACGGCGGCTTCGGCTTCGACTTCTTCATCGAGGCCGGAATCCAAACAGCGTACGTAGGCCGCAAGGGCTTCGGATTTTGCTCCGGCAATTTCAAACCACTGCGCGGCGGCGAACAAAGATTGTCCGAAAATTTTCCCGGCGCCAGCGGCGTCCGCATTGGCTTTGGCGATAATGGCCGCGCGGGCATGATCGCCGCGTATCGCGGTCAGTTGCGCCAGTTCCAGCGAGGCTTGCAAGACTTCCGGCGAGCGTCCGGTGCGACTGCTCAAAATGAAGCGGCTGTATTGGGCTTCGGAGAGCGCGAGATTGGCGGAGGCTTTTTGCAAAAAAATTTTCTGATAGAACGATTCATCCAATTTTTTATCGTCGCGGTTCACGTCGTCGTAGCGCGTTGCGCCTCTGTCCGTGCCGATCCACTTCGTGCCGAGATCATCGCCCGCGAGCGCATAGATGTTGTTGCTGAACAGGCCGTTATCGGCGCGGAAAACTTGCGTGCCTTCCTGAGCGATTTTGATCACGCCTTGCGTTTCCGTGCCGAGCCAGATCGCGCCGGTGTTATCGATGAAAAGACACCGGGCTTTGTAGCCCGTCGTGTATTGACGCCAGCGAGTACCTTCGAAAATGGAAAGGCCGTCGGTGGTGGCCGCCCAGAGGCCGCCGTCGGGCGCGAGTTCAACCGCATACACATTGTCGCTGCCGAGGCCGTCGCGCGAGGTGAAGTAGCGGAGTTTTTCCGTGGCGAAACTGCGGTAAGCGACGCCGCGCTCGGTCGCCATCCAAAGCCCGTCGGGCGCGGCGCGGATCGTACGGACGTTGCCGACCGGAAAGCCTTGCTTCTCGGTGTATTTTTTCAGCGTGGTGCCGGAAAGCATCGAGACGCCGTCTTTGGTTGCGATCCAGATGTTGCCCTCGCTGTCTTCAGAGAAGGAATTGATTTCGCTGTTGGAGAGGCCGTCGGCGGTGCGGTAGGCTTTATAGGTACGGCCATCATAGACTTGAAAGCCGCGATCGGTGCCGATGTACTTCAAGCCCGTTTGACTGACATAGACCGCGCGGATGCGGTTGGACATCAGGCCGGAACGCTCGTCGTAGGTATAGGTGGCGTACGGACGTTTGGAGAGATCGTATTGCATAAGACCATCGCCGAACGTACCGACCCAGACCGCGTTCATCCGCTCGCCGATATTTTCAATCGCAATGCTACTGACGACGGATTTGGTTTCGAAGTTGGTGAACTGCGCGGTGGCAGGACGGACGAGGAAAAGTAGCGTAAGAAAAAATGTGGCCGTTAATATGGTCGTTGTTTTTTTCATCTCGGCGATTGTTTCAGGTTGAAAGAAAACCCTCTGTCAGCGGTGGCCGACATCTCCCTTTTGTAAAGGGAGAAGCGTTTGAATACAAGAGTGCAGAAATTTTGCGGTGCAAGATAAACGCACGGAAAGCAATCCCGCCCGTACTTCAGAGTTGATGAAGACGCCTTGGGATTGCTTCCGGTTGATTTCATTATCTGATTGTGATCCGGCTGCGGCTTAGTTCCAGTTGCGCATCAGTTCAGCGAGCAAGCGAACGCCGAAGCCGCTGCTGCCTCTGGCGGTGCTGCCGCTCATGCTGGCGAAGGCTGGACCGGCGATGTCGATGTGCGCCCACGCTTTGTGATCGCCGATGAACTTTTCTAAAAACTTCGCCGCCGTGATCGCGCCCGCGCCTCTGCCGCCCGTGTTCTTCACATCGGCGACGTCGGATTTGATTTGCTTGTCGTAGTCGTCCCACATCGGCATCCGCCACACTTTTTCGCCGGAGCGCATCCCTGCTTTAAAAATCTGCTCGGCCACATCGTCGTTGTTGCTGAAGAGGCCCGCCGCCGGATTTCCCAGAGCAACGACGCACGCGCCCGTGAGCGTTGCAAGATCGATGATCACATCGGGATTGTATTGCTCTTTGACGTAAGTCAACCCGTCGGCGAGAATCAAGCGGCCTTCGGCGTCGGTGTTGTCGACCTCGACCGTGATGCCCGCGTAGGTCGTGAGAATATCGCCCGGGTTCTGAGCGTCGGGACCGGTTTTATTATCGGTCGATGGAATGATACCGATGACGCGCATCGGCAGTTTCAAGCGTGCGGCGACTTCGACCGCGCCGATCACATCCGCCGCGCCCGACATATCCGATTTCATGTCGCCCATGTTGTCGGCGGGCTTGAGCGAAATGCCGCCGGTATCGAACGTAACGCCTTTGCCAACGATGGCAATCGTCGGCAGGGCTTTGCCGTTGGTGCGGGCGGGTTTGTAGTCGAGGATGGAAAACGTCGGCGGAATGGCCGAGCCGCGGTTGACGCCCAAAAGGCCGCCCATACCGAGCGCGGTGATTTTTTTCTTATCGAACACCGTAACCGCGAAGCCGTGCGCTTTGCCGGATTTTTTCGCCGCGTTCGCCAGCGAGACCGCATCGATATAGTTGCTCGGTTGATTGATCAAATCCCGCACCATCGATTGCGACGTCCCGATAATCTCGCCGACTTCGGCGCCGTGCTGAACGGTTTCGAACGACTTGGCATCGGTGAGAATCATGAGCTCGGTGATCTCATGCTTCTTTTCGCCGGTGGTTTTCTTGCCTTGCTTCATGGCTTCCACGCGGTCGGTCTTGAGCATCTGAAATTCGTAGGCACCGTGCAGGAAGCCTTCGGTGGTCGCTTGCGAAAGGTAACTCGCGCTCTCGGAAAGTTGCTTAGCATAATCGGCAACGTCTGATAAATCAAACGCGACTTTAGCAAGCTTCAATTCTTTCGCCTTCGTTGCCGCGGCGGACGCGGCTTTGCGGAAGGTATCGAGCGACGGTTTCTCGCCGAGGCCGACGAGAAAAATACGTTTGGCCGAAACAGCTTTGCCATTGCTTTGGCCATTGCCGCTCTGCGGATAGAGCACCGCGACTTCGCCCTCGGCGGCTTTGAAATCCACATCAATCGCATCGGCACTTTGGCCCGCGAGCGATTCGATTTCAGCGACCCGCTGTTTGCGCAGGGTTTTCAAAACGAGGAATACCACCGCATCAACTTTCTGCAAGTGCACGGCGGCTTTGGAGACGGAAACTTTCATCTGTATTTGAAATAATTAAGGTTAGAAGTTTTGGTTAAAGTTAGAGAGTGATTTTTTCTTTTGTCATTCTGAGCAGAGCGAAGAATCCCTTGTTTCGAGAATTAGGGATTCTTCACTGCGCTTATGCTGCGTTCAGAATGACACAAATATTTTTCGTTGGTTAATTAAGAAGTTGTTTGGCTTTCTCGAGGGCTGCCGGAATCGCATCGGCGAGTGCGAGCGGCATGACGCAACCAGCGGCATTTTTATGTCCGCCGCCGCCGTAGTTTTGCGCGAGACGGTTCACATAAATATCGCCGCGTGAACGGAAG
>JACMJS010000135.1 GCA_014380515.1 Chlorobiales bacterium | reverse complement strand
GACGCCCTGTTGCACGCCGCTTCGAAACGGCGTCTCCGATTTCAAGATGCCGTTATCAAAGTACATGCGCAGGATGCCGTTGATGCGGCCTTTCTTAAGCGGCGTAACCGACTTCAACTGTCCGTTGGCGTGATAAGATTTGCGCTCTTCGGTGGCGACGGCATCCGGCAAAACTTCCGGTTCGAGTTTCACCGGCTTCTTGACCGGTACCGGTACGGACGCGGCCACATATAATTTTTTTTCCGGCAGCGCGGGCAAACCGAACCGTGAGAGATCGCCTAAATCATCTTTGGCATCATGGTTGGAAATCGAAGCAACGGATTGGCTCGCGGTCTTGCCGCTGTCAGAAGGTACTCGAAGGGACGCGGCATCAAGCTCGCCGCCGATCCAGACGGCTTCGGTCAGCACCGTGCCCGAATCGCTGAAAGTTCGAGCGGTGCCGCTGCGCCGTCCGTTCTCCCACCGCGTTTCCGACATCACTCCGCCGTTCGGATAATAAAGCACGCGAAGGCTATCGAGAAACCCGCCCGGACTGTAAAACTCGGACGCGCGTACGACGCCGTTTCCATAGAAGTACCGCCATTGGCCGCTGGGTTTATCGGCGGTGAAACGGCCATAACCTTGCAAGAGCCTGCTGGGAAAATAAAAATTCCAAAGACTGTCGCGCTGACCGAAGCGGTAGTAGCCTTCGGTATCAAGCGCGCCATCAGGATAGAATTGACGAAAGAGGCCGTGCATGGCGCCGTTCTCAAAAGTGCTGACTGATTTGGGAAGGCCGGAGTCGTAAAAAATTTTGGTTGTACCGGAAAGGCTGTCGCCGCGGTAAAAAGATTCGGCTTGAAGCGTACCGTTCGAAAGGTAGAGCCGCGTCGGGCCTTCTTTCAAATTTTTCAGATAGGTTGAAACCGAGCGCAGAGAACCACCGGGGTAGAACGATTTCACTTCACCGCTCAACTGGTTGTCGGCGTAGGCGGCTTCGGACTGCGGCTTGCCGGTATCGAGAAAAAATTTGGCGATGCCGTTCCGCTTGCCGTTGCGATAAACAATTTCTGAAAGCAATTTGCCGTTTAAGTGATAGTTGCGCGAGATGCCGTCGCGTTCGCCGTTGCGATACGGCTGTTCGATGAGCGGTTGTCCGTTTGAACCGAAGTATCGCCACAGCCCTTCTAATTTACCCTGACGATAAAAGGCTTCCATCCGCAACCGGCCATCGGCGTAGAAGGATTTGTTTGAGCCATCGAGGACGCCGGACACGTATCGCCGTTCTTCGCTCAATCGTCCGTTCTCAAAAAAAGATTTCCATTGGCCGTTCAGCCGGTCGCCCTGATAGGGAAGTTCGGTTTGCAATTTCCCGCTTTTAAAGTAGACGCGCGCGGTGCCTTGCTTCTTGCCGCCGTTGAGCGGCGTTTCGGATTCGAGCGTGCCGTTGGGGTAGCGCGTGGTGCGTACTTCGGTTTGCGCGGAAAGGGGCGCGGCGGTCAGGCAAAAAAGTGCCAGTATGGCCGCAGTGGATAGGGAGGTGCGAAGGATGTTCATGGTTGATCGCCGCCGGTCAAATATGTGAAAGGATTTATACAACGGTCATCATGCACGCGGCCCCGTTTGGGTGAAGCCGGGCAAAATTGTTGCCGGAAAAAATACGGAGAATCATAGTAATATCCGCCGGTAAAAATACTTGCGGAAAAAGTGGAGTGAGACGGATGCGAACATGCCGTATTAAAACCGCGGCAGGTTTACTTTTTCAAGTCCCACGTTTTGAGCGTATCAATGAAGGCATGGTTGGTAAGGTCGTAACGGATGGGCGTAACGGAGACGTAATTTTTACGGATTGCAAATTCGTCGGCATCAAGGCTGTGATCCTCCAGCGGCATTTTACCGTGCAGCCAGTAATACGGATTGCCGTACGCATCTTGCCGCTCGATCATACTTTCCGACCACTTCGATTTTCCCTGATGCGTAACCGCGACGCCTTTGATTTTAGATTCGGGCAGGCTGGGCACATTCACGGTCAGCAAAGTTTCCGGCGGCAACCCATGTTTCAAAACTTGACGAACAAGTTTCTGGGCGAACTTGGCGGCGTAGGTAAAGTCGGCGTCCTCATATGTCGTAAGTGAAAACGCAATGGCGGGCAGGCCGAAGATGGCGGCTTCGAGGGCGGCGGCGACTGTGCCCGAATAAAGAATATTGACGGCGGTATTGCTGCCGTAGTTGATGCCGCTGACGACAATATCAGGTCGCTTGGGCAGCAGATGGGTGATCGCCATTTTCATACAGTCGACCGGCGTACCGGAAACGCTGTAGCCGAAAAGTTTTTTGCCCTTGAAATACTTTTGAATCCGCATCGGTTTGCCGAGCGTCATCGCATGGCTCATACCGCTTTGATGGGAACTGGGCGCAACGACGGTAACTTCGCCGATGGCTGTCATGGCTTTGGCGAGCGCGGCGATGCCTTCGGCATCGATGCCGTCGTCGTTGCACACGAGAATGTGCGGACGGCGCGGGGGCTTACGGGATTTACCTGCGGCGGATTTGTGCGCCTCAGGCTTGGAAACTTTGACGGTGGATTCAAGTTCGGAGGGCGGAATCGGCTTTACGGAAATGCGAGGTTTGGTGGGCACAATTAAACTTTGATATTTTTTTAGGTACATCAACGGTGCCGAAGCAACCCGTTGCACGGCGCGCTGTATATTTGATGTGGATTGGTGCTGAGAGATGCTTTGAGAACTTTCGACGCTTTGAGAATCTTCGAACATCAATCACAGCCGCGATGCGTGCAAAGATACACAACCGCTTCCTGTTTCGCGCAGCCTGAATGGCCGCCGTGTTTCGGACCCTTTCTAAAATTCTCATACTTCATCACTCGCCGCCGCTATGCCCGGTACACCATCGCCCGACACGCACTTGCCCGATACACAATTGATCGATCCGCCGCATCTGTTCGTTCAAAATTCATCCATTGAAGGCAAAGGTATCTTCACCGCCAAATCCGCTGCTGCGGGCGAGCGGCTGATGATCATCACCGGCGAAACGATTGACGATGAAGAATCCGACCGGCGCGAAGACGAAGAAAACAACTTCTATATTTTCTGGAACGGCGACAACTGCTACATCGACACCGCGCAGACGGAAAAAATAAAGTTCATCAACCACAGCTGCCATCCCAACGCGTCGGTGCTAGACCGCGACCGTGATTCCCTGTATCTCGTCGCCTCCCGCAACATCGAAGCCGGTGAAGAACTCACCATCGACTATGGTTACGACGAAATTTATTTGACCTGCCAAACCTACAATCCGCAATGTGCCGCAACACCCTGTGCCGCCAAACCGTCCTTGAATCCCAAGGTTGCCGAATGAGGCTTCAAGACGGCGACCAAAAGAGTCGGGCGTGAAACGGTCGAAATAAAAAAAGCAACTCTTTTCAGAGTTGCTTTTAAGAACTTCGGGAAGGCAGTTTCAATTATTCCGAGACCGGCTTGACGACGATGTTCGAGACTTTATCGCTGGCCGTGTAGGTTACGATCATGCGGGCTTTCGTGTATTCGAACGTGCAAAGGTAAGTAACCTTCGTGCCGCCTTCAACGGGTTCGCTGCTGACCGTGCTCAGGCTGCGGAACTGACCCAAGGCTTCGGTGAGGCCATGACCGAGCGCGACGAATTTTTCTTCGGTGAGCGTCGACCCCATTGCCGATTCGGAGATCAAT
>JACMJS010000134.1 GCA_014380515.1 Chlorobiales bacterium | reverse complement strand
GCAAATTTTCAGAAGCATTCCAAAAATCTTTCGAAACATCATTAACCTAAAAACGGAGTAAGCGTTATGTCAGCAGATAAGAAATACATCATCGGCAGCGACAGCAATTTTGAAGACGAAGTGCTGAAATCCGACAAGCCCGTGCTTGTGGATTTCTGGGCAACATGGTGCGGCCCGTGTCGCATGATCGCGCCGATTGTCGAGGAAATCGCCGCAGAATATGACGGCAAAGTGAAAGTCGTCAAGTTGGATGTCGATGAAAACCCGGGCGTCTCGATGCAGTTCGGCATTCGCTCGATTCCAACCTTGCTGGTTTTCAAAGGCGGCAAAGTGGTTGATCAAATCGTCGGCGCGGTGCCGAAGAACGTAATGGTGGGCAAACTCAACGCTCAGATGCAAACAGCCTAAACGGAAACACGAACAGAAGGATGAACACGAAAAAAATTCTGATGTATTCTACGACGTGGTGTCCCGATTGCCACCGCGCGGAAGCCTTCTTTAAGCACTACGGCGTGGGCTTTGAGAAAGTGGACATTGAGCAGAGCGAAGGCGCGGCGGAAATCGTGATGAACCTTGCGAATGGCAAACGCAGCGTGCCGACGCTCGTCATCACGGACGAAGCGGGCGGCGAACAAGTGCTCGTCAATCCGCGCTTGCCGGAACTGGCCGGAGCACTCGGCATCACGCTGAACTAAACATCATCCAAACGAAGCGGCGGAATCTCTCTGCCGCTTTTGTTTCCCTCGCACGAACATTTGTCATTCTAAGCGAACGTAGGGGCGAGGCATGCCTCGCCCCTACAATGACAGGAACAAATTCAGATTCTTCGCTGCGCCCAGAATGACAGTGAGAATAAAAAAGATTTGTAAAAAGGAGTTTTGAATATGCAAGACGGTGCACATTTTGAAGTCGTCATCATCGGTTCAGGCCCCGCGGGACTCACCGCTGCCATTTACGCCGGACGCGCAAATCTAAAACCGCTCGTCATTGAAGGCATTCAGCCGGGCGGGCAACTGACGATCACGACCGAAGTCGAAAACTTTCCGGGCTTTGCCAAAGGCATCATGGGGCCGGAACTCATGGACGAAATGCGCGAGCAGGCCAAGCGTTTCGAAACAACGTTTGCCTATGGGGAAATCACCGAAGTTGACTTATCCGAGCGACCGTTCAAGTTGAAAATCAACATGGAAAAAACCGTGCTTGCCGAAACGCTGATCATTGCGTCGGGCGCATCGGCGCGGTGGCTGGGCTTGGAGTCGGAGAAAACCTTTATGGGACACGGCGTTTCAGCCTGTGCGACCTGCGACGGATTTTTCTACAAAGGCAAAGACGTGGTCGTGATCGGCGGCGGCGACAGCGCGATGGAAGAAGCGAACTTCCTGACCAAGTACGCAAGCACGGTTACAATCATTCATCGCCGCGAAAGTTTCCGCGCCTCAAAAATCATGCTCGCCCGCGCGCAGCAACATCCGAAGATCAAGTTTTTACTCAACACTACGGTTGAAGAAATCTTGGGTGAAACGAACGGACACTTTAAAAGCGTGAGCGGCGTCCG
>JACMJS010000133.1 GCA_014380515.1 Chlorobiales bacterium | reverse complement strand
GAGGAACTGCGATACTTTTCCGCCGGTGAAAGCGTGATGCCGTTCGTTTCGCGCCGCTTGGGAAAAATCGGCGTAGCGATTTGCGAAGACAGTTGGCATCTCTCCGTGCCGTATCTGCTGGCCGTGCAAGGCGCGAAGATGCTGGTCTCGATTGATGCGAGTCCCTTGCGCATGGACGGCTCCACGGGCGAACTCGCGGTTGCAAAGAAACGTGAAATGATGAATTGTACGTACGCCAACTTACTCAGCCTGTATGTTGCCTTCGCCAACCGCGCGGGCAATGAAGACGGCGTATCGTTTTGGGGTGGCTCACAGTTCATCAATCCCAATGGCAACATCATCGCCGAAGCCGCGAAGTTCGTTGAGGCCACCGTCGATGCCGCATTTGACCTTGCCGCCGTGAAGCGTGCCCGTTTAGCGTCGTCGCATTTCTCGGATGAAGACACACGCCTCACGCGCGATGAACTTCAGCGCATCCTTTCTCAGAAATGAAAATCCATATTGTCGTCTTGCACGTAGGGGCGAGGCATGCCTCGCCCGAACAACGACGAGGGTGAAGCATGTTTGCTACTTTTTTAACCTTAACATTTACAACCAATGACATCTCGACTGCTTTGCACGCTCATTTTGTTTTCGCTTTTCCTTTCGCCGCTCTTCGCACAAAAGAGAAAAAATTCCGCTGTCTTGCCCGAAGCCAAACTTTCGCAGGCGGAAGCGGCAATGCATCTAAGATTTTTGGCGAGCGATGAACTGGCCGGACGTATGACGGGCACGGCGGGCAACGATGCCGCCGCGCGCTACATCGCCGAACAGTTTCGAATGCTAGGCGTCAAGAAGGTGCAAGGCGCAGCGGATTATTATCAAAGCGTGCCGCTCGTCAAAACCGCGCCGCCGCTAGATGGATACATCGTTATCGGACGGGATACGCTCAAAGAAGGCGACGATGTTTTCAATCAAGGCGGCGGCCTGCGAACGCAGTCTAGACTTGTCTTCGCGGGCTATGGTCTGGAGGACGAAGATTATAAAAGCATTGATGCGAAGGGGAAAATCGTTGCCGTGCAGTTCGGATTGCCTGAACAGGCCAGAACGAACTTTACCAAACTGCGGCGCGATAAATCAAAGGTTGCCGCCCGCAACGGCGCAGTCGGGATGATCGAACTCTTCGGCGACAGCGCCCCGTTTCCTTGGACGGCGGTCGGCTTCCAACTGCGCCGCCCCTCGATGACGCTTGCGGACACGGTGAGCGATGCCTCGAAAACCTTTCCTGTTTTTCTCGCGCACGATGCGGGCGGAAGATTTTCCGAGATGCTCAAGAAAGAATCCGGCGTTACAGCAAGTGTTTCATCGGCGGGCGTGAAGCGTGAAAATGTGATGTCGCAAAACGTGATCGGCGTGATTGAAGGCAGCGATGCGAAATTGAAAAGTGAATATGTTTTGCTCACCGCACACTTTGATCATATCGGTGCGGGTGCACAGTTTGGCGCAACGCCTGCGGATACGATTTTCAACGGCGCGCGCGACAACGGCATGGGCACGGTCGCTTTGCTTTCCGCCGCAAAGGCCTTTGCGGAACAACCGCCCGCTCGAAGCGTGATTTTAGTGGCCTTGACGGGCGAAGAGGTCGGGTTGCTCGGCAGCAGTTATTATGCGGCGCACCCGCTCGTGCCGCTGTCGCAAACCGTGTTCAATCTCAACACCGACGGCGCGGGCTTCGCAGATACGTCGATTGTAACCGTCATCGGATTGGGACGCACGAGCGCGGATGATGACATTGCGGCGGGTAGCAAGTTCGCAGGTCTCACCGCCATGAGTGATCCAGTACCGGAGCAGGGATTATTCGACCGCTCCGATAATGTCAGTTTCGCCGCGCAGGGGATTCCCGCACCGACCTTCAGTCCGGGCTTTCGCCAATTTGATGCGGAGATTCAGCGGTATTATCACAAGCCGCAAGACGAAGCGAAAGATGATTTCAATTTTTCATATTTGCTTCGATACTCGAAAGCCTTTGTGCATACCGCGCGGCTGGTGGCCAACCGTCCGCTTCGTCCGCAGTGGAAGGCGGGAGATAAGTATGAAGCGGCAGGGAAGAAACTTTATGGTGAGATGAAAAAACAATAGAAGTTCGGATCGTTTTTTCTCATATCATCCCCGCCCGCGAGCGGGAATCTTCGTAGGGGCAACCCTTGTGGTTGCCTGTTCTCAGGGCAACCACAAGGGTTGCCCCTACGAAATTTCTTTGCAAACGACAAGGGCGAGATAACCTCGCCCCTACAGAATGCAATTTTCTTATCGATCATTTTAATTAGTCGGCGGTTACGGCGGTGAGGTCTTCGGCGGTTTTGCGTTTGAACTCTTGAACCTCGATGGTGCGAAGGATAACCATTGCGGCGAGCAAGCCGATGACTTCGATGCTGAAGGCCGCGGTGTAGCCGTAATATTGATTGCCCGTCAGGGCGAGTGAAATATCGCGGATGCCGCCGCCGATGGTATTGGCCAGAAAGTTCGCCATCGCCTGCGCCATGCCCCACAGCCCCATGAAGAGGCCGGTATTTTTTTCCGTCGTCATGTCCATCATCAGCGTCAGCGTGCCGACGGTGAGCGCGCCGTTGCCCAAGCCGAGCATGAAGACGCCCGCTTTGAACACGTCGGTGTTGAACATGGGGGAAACGCAAATCACGATGAACGCCGCCGCCGATGCAAGGCAACCGATGTAAATCGTGCGCTTCTTGCCCAACCGATTGACGGCGAATAGTCCCAAGGCGACGATGCCGATCATTGTGCCGACGCCCCATGTCTGTGTCAGTTGGGCGGTCTGCGCCACACTCAGGCCGAAGATGTGCGCGCCGAAGGGTTCGAGAATCACGTCTTGACCTTGAATGGCAATGACGGTAACGAACATGAACATGAAAAACCGGTAGACGGTCGTATTGGCAACGAGATGTTTCATGGCCGTGCGCAGCGGCAATTGTTCTTCCGGCTTTTTCGTCTGGACGGCGACTTCGGCGAAGCGTTTTTCCGTGCCCAACAGCGCAAGCCATGTAGTTCCGACTGAAACCGCAGCGCCGATCCAAAAGAGTTGGATCAACTTTGCTTCGCTGAACACTTCGAGATACTTGCTGATAAATCCTGAGGAGGCAATGAGGCCGACCATCATCACGAACCAACCGATGCTGGCGGCTTTTGCTTTATGCTTTTCACCGGCGCTGTCGGCGAGCAGCGAAAAATACAGTGTGCCCGTCATGTTCACGCCGAGGCCGTATAGCAGCGACGCGGTGAAACAGACCGCAATACCCGTGGTGAAATTTTGCGGCAACATCACCGCGCCATAAACAAAAAGTATCAGGCCGGAAACGGTGATGAGGTTGCCCGCCAGAATGTTCGGCGTGCGCCGGTAGCCGAAGAACAAATGCGTGTCGGAGTAATGCCCGATGATGGGACGAACGAACGCAAGGAGATTATGCACGCCGATAACCATGCCGACGAGCCACGCATCAATTTTCAGTTCAACGATCATCACGCGGTTGAGGATGCTGTTGATGAGCACGAACGCAATGGCCGTTGAAATTTGGAGCAAGCAAATTTGCAGCACGCGCGGCAAGGCCACACGCCGGTCGCTGTCGCCGTCATCACCGGCAAGCAGCGATGACAATGAAGATTCCTTGGCGGACGGAGGCGGGAAGAAAGTTTTTTCCCGTTTGAAAAATTGCAGGCGCGATTGCAAAGGCGAAAGTTCCGCCGAACCCGCGACCGATCTCCCTGACGGTTCAGCGGCGGATGAGAATTGAGACAGCGGGGACTTGCGATTTTGAAAACTGATGAACGACATACTTCACTCCTTATTTCTGCACTTCGGGTTTCTTACTTCGATCGATTTCTTACTTCGGGGTTGCTTTTTGTTTCTTGCCTGAAACTTACATCACGAAAAAAAATTCTGTGCAAAAGAACGGCGGTGTCAATGGCCGTTACGTCCGTTTTCTTTCGCACGCTTCACACTTACTGCGCCGCGCCGATATTTTCTTCGCTGGCTGCCCGCGGCGCGGCAGGCGGTTCGTGATATAAGTGATGCTTGTACATCGTGGAATCGCGGGCGATGCGTAACAAATTTTTCACCGCCGTCTCCAAATGCCCATCTGGAAAGGCGAGAATCACATCGTCATCATCGAGGCCGAGACCGGTGTTGCCGCCCAGATCACCGAGCGTAAAAGTCGGGCGACCGGTTTTCATCACATAGCTCGATACCATTTCGCAGGTGCTCGTGCCGCCGATGCCATAGACGACGTCGCCGGTGTCGTAGCCGTAGGCGCGCAAAATGTGTTGGCCTTGAAACGGTTTGCAGACGATGAACACCAAATCTGCGTGCGGCATTTTTTCGAGCGGGCCGATGACTTGCGCGGCAAACTCGCCATCGGCGAACGGCAATGTGGCGGCCATCGCTTTCTTCAACCCTTCCAAAGTGCCGGAGACTTTTTGTTCGCCAATCATAAACTTCGCCGCCGCTTCAACGGGCATGGGGCTGCCGAAGCCCGCCGCGATTGCGCCGCCGCCGCAGATGTGATCCGATGCGACGGTGTAGAACGGTCCCGCACCGCTGAACGCATCGCCCCACATCGCGCAAAGCATCGACTTCGCCGTGCCGCCCGGCGCAGTGCTGCCGAAGGCTTTCACATCCGCAGGTAAATCTTCAAGCGTTCGCATGAACTTTATGGCGATGGGCTTGCGGG
>JACMJS010000132.1 GCA_014380515.1 Chlorobiales bacterium | reverse complement strand
AGCGGCGGACAGATCGATTTGATGTGGATCAACGGCGAGACGTTTCATCAACTCAAAACGTCGCAATTGCTTTTCGGACCGTTTGCTTCGCGCTTGCCGAACTACAGGCTCGTCGATACCGGCAATGCAATCATCAAATATGACTTCGAACAACCGACCGAAGGCTATGAAAGTCCGTGGAGCATCGCGCAACTGGCGTTGATTTACAACTCCGATAAAATCTCCGACCCGCCCCGCACGATTCCCGCACTTGCCGCGTGGATCAAAGCGAACCCGGGCAAGTTCACGCACGATGCCTCGTTTACCGGCACGACTTTTTTGAAGATGCTGCTCTACACGAATTCCGGCGGCATCGAACAGTTTCAAGGAAAATTCGATAGCGCGCTGTATGCGAAGAAATCGCAGGAACTTTGGGCGTATCTCAATGAACTCAAGCCTTATTTTTGGCGGCGCGGCGAAACGTATCCTGAGGATGTGGCGAAACTTCACAGCCTCTTTGCAAATGAAGAAGTCTATTTTACGATGAGCTTCAACAGCGGCGAGGCGGATAATAAAATCATGCAAGGGATTCTGCCGAAGTCGGCGCGGGCGTACGTGTTGCAGGAAGGCACGATAGCGAATGCGAGCTACCAAGCGATTCCGTTCAATGCAGCGGGTAAAGCGGCGGCGATGGTGTTGTCAAATTTTTTGCTCTCGCCCGAAGCGCAGTATGAAAAATTTATTCCGGCGGTGCAGGGCAGCAATACCGTGCTCGATCTTGAAAAACTTGCGCCGCAGTGGCGGGAAAAATTTAGAACTGCGCCGGGCCGTGTCGCTTCCGTGCCGTTTGATACGCTGCGCAAATACGCCAAACCCGAAATCGGACCCGGCTACCACTTGCGTATCCATGAAGACTGGCGCAAGTATGTACTCAAAGCAAAATGATCCGCGCCGCGCCAAACTTGTATTTGACAAACGTATTTTTACAACCGATTTTTACAATCATTCCGGCACCATGCTTAACATTGCAATTTTGAGCAACGGCAATGCGGCAGAGATGCAGCGTCTTTACAGCGACCGCTTCCGCCCACACGCCTTCACGATGATTGCGGCATTGTCATTTGCTCAAACCGATCTCTCGCCTTTTGATGTGTTCATCGCACCGACGGGCAGCGATCACATCGCCCTCCGGCGTGCACAATCCAAATTGATCGATTTTTTAGACGCGGGAAAAGTGGTGCTCGGTTTCAGCGGGCCTTATACCCAATGGCTGCCGAACGCGCGTTGGGTGATGCAAACCGACATTCCGCTGCGGCTCTACGAAAACACCTTGCCCGATGCGTCGCATCCGTTGCTGCAAGATGTGAAGATGAACGATGTCAATCTTAGTCATGGCAAACGCGGCTTCTGGACATGCGGACACTTCACGCCCGCGCCCGGTGCTAAGACGCTGATGGTTAATAATCTCGGCGAGTGCACGATGTTTTTGGATGATGTCAGTTTCAAAGGCGCGATCATTGCGACCGCTTCCGGTCCCGTGCCGGGGTTCGGCCTAATGGATTCCAAAGATCATACGCACGGCTTGGATCAACTGTTCATCAACATTCTCCGGTGGTCGGAGGAAAAAGTCGCGCATGATAAAGTGCCGCGGTGAAAATGTAATCCTGAGTTTTTAACGCAACCTATTTGAGGAGAAAAAATGATGCAAACACAAATGACTTCGGTGCAAACCAATCGCAAACTTGTAGGATTGCTTTCCGGCACGTGGCCACCCTACATGGTGTTCACTTCGGAAAAATACAGTCCGTTTTTCGACACGGTTTATGTCGGTGATTTCGGGCAATGCAACTTGCTGGATTACGCGGGACTTTACATCCCATTTCTCAGCAACCTCGATGCGCTCGCCGAACACCGCCAGAAAATCGCAGCCTATCTTGAGCACGGTGGCACGGTGATTATCGAAGGGAATGGCGACAGTCGCATCTTTCCTGATGCCGTGTGGACACCGGCGCCTATCGATCAAGATTGGTGGCTGACGGACAAAATGAATTACCCCAGCACGATTGAAAATCCGCAGCATCCGGTTTTCAAAAATCTGTCGCTGCCGGAGGCGAACTGGCATCATCACGGCATCTACACGGCAATTCCCGACACGGCGGAAGTTTTGCAGCGCGGACGCAAGGGCGAGATTGTTACTTGGGTCGATGAGAAAAAATTGAGAGGCAAAGTGTTTGCAACCACGCAGGATTGCGTGGTCGAGATGGGCGTGAATCAAATCACGCATCTAGATAAATATCTCGATGCGCTCGTGCATTGGGTTACGGGCGTGATGCCGCAAGGCAAATATGCGCCGCCGCAAGCAACGCTCGCCGTGTAGTAAGTCGCGTGATGAAGTATTCCGCCTTGAAAAAATATGCGTCAAACCTTGCGTTGATTGCCTTGTTGCTTGCACTGACTGCCGTGCCCGCGCTCGTCGGTGTCGGATATGGCGTGCTGGCAAGCGTTGGATATTTCCGTCCGGCGGGCGAAAGCGGGTTCACGCTCCGCCACTATGCGGCGCTTTGGGAATCGGGTGATCTCTTTCGCTCGCTCGGCTTTACGCTGGGCATTGCGGTCGTTGCAACCGTGCTGTCGTTTGCGGTTGCCTTGTTGCTGGCAATTTCCGTTCGCGGTGCGTCGCGGCTGAATAGGTGGAACAGGTTTTTGATTCAAACGCCGTTACCATTTCCGCACTTGGTCGTAGCCGTTTTCACCGTGCTCTTTCTCACGCAGAGCGGTCTTGTCCCGCGGCTGCTCTACGCGCTCGGCCTGATCGCTTCGCAAGAATCTTTCACCGAACTTGTTTATGACCGCTTCGGGATCGGAATTTTGCTCGTGTTTCTTTGGAAGGAAGTGCCGTTCCTTGCCGTGGTGATGCTGGCGGTGCTCGGTAGCGCGAGCGCGAGATATGAAGCCGTTGCGCAAAGTTTGGGCGCGACGCCGTGGCAACGCTTCCGGTTCATTACGCTGCCGGTACTGACGCGAGGCGCGGTGCCGAGTCTGGTGCTCGTTTTTACGTTCATCGTCGGTGCGTTCGAAGTGCCGCTGCTCGTCGGCCCGACTTATCCGCCGATGCTTTCCGTCTTAACCGTGCAGCGATACAGTGCGGCCAACCTTGATTTTCGCGGCGAAGCCTTCGCACTTTCAACGATGATCGCGGCATTGATGATACTCCTGACCGGCATCTACGCCGCCACCGAAAGCCGAAAGGCAATCCGCAAAATCTAAGAGCCATGAAACGCACGAACGCAAGCGGCGCCGTTACATTTTTTTTATTGACGGCTGCGATTGGGTTGCCGCTCATGGCCTTGCTGATTGGGTCGGTGGGAAAGCGTTGGTATTTCCCGCAGCTCTTGCCCGCAACGTTTGATACGGAAGCGTGGCAGCAAGTCGCCAGCGGAAAAGTTTGGGAAGCCACCTTGACAAGTTTCGGCATCGCGGGCGTTGTTACCGCCGTCGCTGTCGCTATCGGATTTCCGGCAGGGCGCGTGCTGGCGTCGCGCCAGATTGCGGGGGTGAACGTCATTCGGCTGCTGCTGCTTTTCCCTGCGCTTGCGCCGCCGGTGATGCTCGGTACGGGCACGCAAGTTTTTTTTACGCTCACAAGGCTTTCAGGCACAACGGTGGGCGTCGTGCTCGCGCATCTTATTCCGGCGGTACCCTACGCCGCGCTTGTGTCGACGGGCATCTTTGCGGGATTTAATTTTCGCTTGGAAGAACAAGCCCGCACGCTCGGCGCAGCACCGTGGCAAGTGCTCTGGTTTGTTACCCGCCCCGCACTGCTGCCGGGCGTGATCACGGTGGCGTTTTTCTCGTTTTTGATTTCATGGTCGCAATATGCGCTCACGATGCAAATCGGCGGCGGGCGCATTACCACCTTGCCGATGCTCGTAATGAATTATCTCGGCGGCGGCAACCCGCAGTTCGCTTCCGCCGCGTCGCTCATGATGATCGTGCCGACGCTCCTCATCATCGCGCTCGTCTACAAACAACCCGGTAACGCACAATCGGGGCAATGGTAAAATCGAAAAGGAAAAATACAATTGACCGCAGTTACCCTTGAACACATTCATAAAAGTTACGGCGACCGCGCCGTGCTCGGCGATCTCTCCCTGACGATAGAAGCGGGTGAGTTTTTCGTATTGCTCGGTCAATCGGGCTGCGGCAAAACGACCCTGCTCAAAATCATTGCGGGATTGATAGAGCCGGAGCGGGGCACGGTAAAGTTCGATGATGAAGTTGTTGCGCATCGTCCGCCGGAGACGCGCGGTTCGGTTTATCTTTTTCAGGAAGCCTTGCTGTTTCCGTTTTTGACTGTAGAGGAAAACATCGCCTTCGGCTTGAAAATGCGCGGCGTCTCTAAATCCGAACAGCGCGAGCGTGCAAGTTCGGCCTTGATACAGATTGGGCTGAAAGGTTTTGAAAAGCGTCGCCCGTCCGAACTTTCCGGCGGACAGCAGCAGCGCGTCTCACTCGCACGGGCATTGGTGTTGCAGCCGAAAGTGTTGTTGCTCGATGAGCCGCTCTCCGGTCTGGATGCTGCGCTCCGCGACGAGATGCGGCGACTTTTGCTCGCCCTGCACGCGGAACTAAAAATGACGACCGTCATGGTTACGCACGATCAGATGGAAGCCGCCGTGATGGGACGGCAAATTGGCGTAATGATTGGCGGGCAACTGGAGCAAGTCGGCACGCCCCACGAAATTTTCCAGCACCCGGAGACGCCCGCCGTTGCTCGGTTTATCGGTCAATCGCTTTACACTGACTTTCAAAAAGCGATTTCCGAACCGGAAGCGAGGCTTAGAAAAATTGAGTAATACGGATATGATTGAAGATGACTTTGTCGGGGCAACCACAAGGGT
>JACMJS010000131.1 GCA_014380515.1 Chlorobiales bacterium | reverse complement strand
GGAAACGGCGACGGCGATGGAGTTCGTGATCGAAGGGCTGTATCAAAACTCGATGGTCGGCAAAGATGAACTGGAATCGGTTCGAACCTACACCGACATGATCGGCAAAATCATGTCGTCCATCGGCGGCAGCAAGTACGAGCGGTAGTAAAAAGGAAGAGTTAAGAAAAAGAGGCGCGGCAAGGCGTCTCTTTTTGTTTTAAAGGGCAGTGAGAATTTCGGGGAGTGATTCTGTATCTTTTGCTTCTGGAAAGTGTTCGCAGTAAACCTTGCCCTTTGATGCCAAACTGATGTCAGTCCTTTCCGAAACGATGCCTTCCGTTGCCGCACTTGAAGCCGCATTGCGTATCACGCCCGACGCGCCGGACAACCGTGAACGGGCACTGCTTTTGTGCGAACTCGCCGCCATGCTGCGCGATTCGGATGCGCGGCGGGCGCTGCGGCTCGCCGAAGACGCCCGTGAAATTTATGCACGCCTTTCCGACCGCCCGGGTCTTGCCGAAAGTGCTTACCTCATGGGCGTTTGCCGCCGCTGGCTCTCCGATCTCGCCCCGTCCCTGACCGACTTGCTGGAAGCCCTGCGGCTCTTCACCGAAATGCAAGATGACGCCGGACTTTGCAAAACAAAAAATTGGATCGGCAATATTTACTCCGAACTTGAACACTACGACGACGCCCTGCGCCTGCTCGGTGAAAGCCGCGAGCTGGCCGTAAAACTGGGCGATAAAACCGCCGAAGCACACGCACTCAACAACACCGGCCTCGTCTATGAAAAAAAGTGCGACTACATCACCGCCGTCGGGTTTCACTTGCAGGCGATGAGCCTGCGCGAGGCCACGGGCGACCGGGTGTCGCTGGGCGCGAGCTACAACAATCTCGGTTTGCTTTATGAACACTTGGGCGATTATCCGGGCGCGTTGGAGTTTCTCTTCAAAGCCTTCACGCTGCACGAAACCTTCGATAACAGGCGCGGCAAAGCCTTGGTGCTGAACAATCTCAGCATCGTTTACCGGAAACTCGGCGATGAATCACTCGCGCTGACTTGCTTGCTGCAAAGCCTCTGGCTTTCGGAACAGATCGGTGAGAAACGCAATGAAATCAACGCGCTCTGCAACATTGGCAACCTGCATTACCGGCAAGGCAATTACGCCAACGCCCTGACTTATATCCTACGCGCCCTGAGCATCGCCCGCGACATCGGTTCGGAACGCAGCGAAGGCATGGCGCTGACGAATCTCGGACGCATCTATCATAAACTTGGCGAGGCTGAAACCGCCGTCCGCCATTTCACCGACGGCCTCAGGGCATCGCAACGCACCCAAGATAAAGGCAATGAAATGGAATCGCTGTTGCATCTGGGATCGCTTTCTGCCGAGTCGCAAAAAATTTCGGATGCCTTAACCCAACTGACCGCATCATTGGAACTCTCGGCTGAAGCAGGCGACAAGGAACATCAACAGCGTTCGCACGCCGCACTTTCGGAAGCCCACCGGCAAGCGGGACACTTACAAAAAAGTGCGGCGCATCAAACCGCCGCCCTGCGGCTTTCGGGCGAGTTGCATAATGAAGAGAGCGGGCGAAAATCACGCGACCTCATGCTGCGTCACACGCTCGAGCAGGCCGAACGCAATGCCGGTCTCTACGGCCTGCGGCGCGAAGACCTTTCGCACATCACCAAAACCCTGATGCAATCCGCCGTGAATGTCGCACCGGCACCGGCTAAAGACACCCAGCCTGCGCACCGCTCGAAATCCCACACGGGGAGCGGCGATCTGCCCCTGTCCCCGAAGCCCGCTCAGATTTATGTACAAACCTTCGGCACGTTCAGCGTAACCATCGAGGGACGGACGCTTTCAAAGGACGATTGGGGGCGCAAGAAATCGCGCGACGTGTTCAAGGTGCTGCTCATCAACTATCAAAAAGCGGTTACAACCGGCGAACTCATCGATGCGATTTGGGAAGAGGATGCCGCCGGAAAAAACGGTGGGAAAAATCTTGAACCGGCCTTGATGAACGCGGTTTCATCCCTGCGCAAAGCCCTTGAGCCGCAACTCGCCGCGCATAAGTCGTCGCGCTTTCTCAAAAGCCAAGACAAATCATATACCCTTGATTTGGGCGAAGATGCAATGATTGATTTCCATCTGTTCAAACAATGCGTCCGTGAAGCCGAAACCGCGCCCGCCGAAAAAAAACAAACTTGTTACGAACAGGCCGTGCGGCTTTACACCGGTTCGTTTTTGAAAGAAGACCTCTATGAAAGTTGGGCGACGTACGAGCGCGAATCACTGCAAGAATCTTACCTTTCCGCGCTCGGCGCGCTCGCCGCCGTTCACCTCGCGCGGCACGAAACCGACGAAGTGCTCGCTTACGCTGAAAAAGTACTCGCCTGCGACCGCACCAGCGAAACCGCCTACGATCTCATCTTCACCGCGCTCCATGCCGCAGGCCGCACCGCCGAGATGCGCAAGTTTTACGCACGGTGCAAACAGGCTTTTGAAAAGGAACTGCAATTGCCGCCGCCGAAAAAATTCGACAAGTTTTTGTTGTAAGCGCCGGACTGTGAGAAAACTGTGAGTGCGGTTTTGCATTTTGCCCCTGTTAATTCCTCTCGCTCTGTATTCACTTTACATTGAAAATTCCGATGCAACGGCGCGAAACCTTCGTCTTGCGACTTTCCGTCTCCGATGACGCCGCCTTGCCGGATGCTTCATCACCGCCGGGCGGCAAATCGCTTTCGCTGACGCTGCGGAGCGTCAAGTCGGGCGAAGAGCGGCGGTTCAATGACATCGAAGGCCTCTCGCAATTTTTACAATCGCAGCAAGTGGATTCGAATCCGCCGCTTGCAACCGGTGATCCGCCGCCGGAACAGACTTTGCCGGAAGCCACTGGATAAATGGACGATTCAATAGACTTCTTGCTAAAGTCTTTCTTGTGTCATTCCGGCTTGCCCGGAATCCTTCTTGCAGCTGAATTAAGAAAGATTCCCGATCCCGCTTCCCGCTTCAATAGCGGGACTTGCAGCAAATGCGGGACTCAAAGCAGCATGGCGGAAATGACTTTCGCAAGAGGTCTAATCTTAAAACTCCCCGCCTCAGATGAGGAGGGGAGTTGGTTTCAAATAATCTTTAAGCCTTGAATTATTTTTTTTGACATCGCATCTCAACATCTAAACCTGAACAGCAATGAAGAAACTCGGAATGAATTGGATTCAACACGGCCTTTGCCTCGCGCTCAGCCTCATCATGTTCACCGCCTCAGGCGTGCGGGCGAACAACGTGC
>JACMJS010000130.1 GCA_014380515.1 Chlorobiales bacterium | reverse complement strand
GTGCAAGCGGCGGAAAAACAGGAAGCCGAAAAACTGCTGACTGAAGAAGACTTGTGGCCGCTGATCGATCAAGGCCGCAATGTGGGATTGCGCAAAGGAAAACTTGTTGAACTGGGAGAAAAAGACGTGTCGCCAGCCGGAAGAAAACATGGAAGAATCGCTGCAAAGATTGCGCTGAAAGTCGGTCTGTTTGTCGATGAGCACGATTTAGGTTCGTGTTTCGCCGCCGAGACGGGATTCATCGTCGAGCGGACGCCGCAAACGATGCTCGCGCCGGATTTTGCATTCATCACCAAAGAGCGTGATGCGCCGCAAGAGAGCGGCTTCGGAAAAGTTGTGCCCGATTTCGTCGCCGAAGTGATCAGCCCGCGCGATACTTTGGAAGATATTGAGGAGAAAGTCGGCGATTGGCTTACAGCAGGCGTGAAATTGGTATGGACGGCCAACATGAAAACCAAAAGCATTACTGCGTATCAACAGCGCGACGGAAAAATACATGCGAGCGTCTTCACCGAACAGGATACGATTGACGGCGGTGAAGTCTTTGCCGGATTTACATGCGCGGTTGCCTTGTTCTTTAAATAATTTCTTTGGATACACACTTCAAATTTTTTCATCGCACTTCCAACCTTGATGTCATCACCAAATAAACTCAAACTCGGTTTGCCCAAAGGCAGCTTGCAAGACGCCACGCTTGATCTTTTCGCCAAAGCCGGTTTTCATTTCTCCATCAGCAGCCGCTCTTACTTTCCTTCAATCGATGACGATGAGTTGGAAGCGATTTTGATTCGCGCGCAGGAAATGGCGCGCTATGTCGAGCAAGGCGCGTTCGATGTCGGCCTGACGGGCAAAGATTGGATTATGGAAACGGGCGCGGATGTCATTGAGGTGGCTGATCTGATGTATTCAAAAGCCTCGATGCGTCCGGTGCGGTGGGTGTTGGCCGTGCCGGAATCGTCGTCCATTCAATCGGTCAAAGATTTGGAAGGCAAGCGGATTGCGACGGAAGTGATCAACATTGCCAAGAATTATTTGGCGAAGAACGGCGTGAAGGCGGAAGTCGAGTTCAGTTGGGGCGCGACGGAAGTCAAGCCGCCGGATTTGGTCGATGCGATCATCGATGTAACCGAAACGGGCAGTTCGCTCCGCGCGAACAAACTGCGCATCGTCGAAGTGATTTTAGAATCGAACACCAAACTCATTGCCAACAAAGCCGCGTGGCAAGACGCATGGAAGCGCGAGAAGATTGAAAACATGGCGATGCTGCTGCATGGCGCCATCAACGCTCAAGGCAAAGTCGGCTTGAAAATGAACATCCGTAAAAGTGATTTGCAAATCGTGCTGACGAAAATCCCCGCGCTCCGAAATCCAACGGTCTCCAATCTCTCCAATGAAGAATGGGTGGCGATTGAAACCATCGTCGATGAAAAGATCGTTCGCAAAATCATTCCTGATCTCAAGCGGGCGGGCGCGGAAGGTATTTTCGAATATGAAATCAACAAATTGATTTACTGAACCAACCCTCTGTCAGCGGCGGCTGACGTCTCCCTTTGTCAAAGGGAGAAGCCGGTTTGAAGAAAATGTTTTCGACGAAATGTTTTCGGCGAATTTTTTGGACTGATTGCTTTTACCGCTGTCCCCTTTAAGAAAGGTGACGTCCCGCCGCAGCGGGACAGGGGTTGGCCTCTTCTCTTTCTGTCCTGCATCACACGCCGAAACTTTCGGCTTGCGAAGGCGGGAAATCAACCTTATACTTGCCTCACCAACCTTAGCGCGATTACCTCTCGCGCCGTCGCCGTTCATCACCCTGCTTTGTTAATTTCAGTGAGATTTTCTTATGACCGAGAAACCCATTCCGCATCGCGGGACGACCTTGCCTTCGTTTGCGGAAGATGAACTGACCGCGCACGCAGGGTTGCTGCACACCGACCTGTTGCAAGACGATGCGCAGCGCACGGAGCCTACCCGTATCGATGGTATCGAAGCCAAACTTTCGGAGATTCCCAACACGCCTGCCCGCGTGAGCGAGCGGGTCGATCTGCTCAATGAACTGGCGTGGCAACTGCGCAACATCAATGCGAAACGCGCCGTCGATGTGGCCGCCGAAGCCTATCAACTTGCCCAGAGCGCGGACTACAGCAAAGGCATCGCCTACAGTTTGCGCAACGTCGGCGTCGGATTGTATTTGCTGGCCAACTACAAAGCATCGTTACAAAATTTGAACGAAGCGTTGGAAATCTTCGAAGCCAGCGGTGAGAAATCAAGTGAAGCCGGAACGCTCAATTGGATCGGAAGCGTGCGCCGTCAGTTGGGCGAATACACGCAGGCTCTCGAGTGCTTCACCCGCAGCCTTCAGATTTTCGAATCGCTGGGTAACTTGCGCGGCGCGGCGATTGTGCAGGGCAGTATCGGCAACGTCTACAACAACGTGGGCGATCACGAAAAAGCCCTTACGCACGCACGCCTGAGTTTGCAAATGTTCGAAGCCCAAGACGATCACCGCGGCGTAGCGACCGCGCTCGGCAGCATCGGCGGCATCTACGAACGGCTCGGCAACTATGAACAGTCGCTTGCCTACCTGCTCAAAGGTTTACCGCTCTGCCGCGAATCGGACGACAAGCGCGGCGAAGCGCGGATGCTCAACATGATTGGCCGGGTTCATACCAATCTCGGCGACGCGCAAGAAGCCTTCGATTACTACCTCAAAAGTTTGCAACTCCGCGAAGACATTAACGACCGGCAGGGCGAGGCCATCTCGCTCAGTTGCATCGCCGACGTGTGCCGCGTGCTCGGCGATCCCGAACAGTCGCTGAGTTATTATCTGCGCAGCCTGATGATCCGCGAAGACATCGGCGATGTGCGCGGCGAGGCCGAATCACTCGCGGGCGTGGCGACGGTGTATCAAAGCACCGGCGACTTCCAACAAGCGGCGGAATACTACCGGAGCAGTTTGAAAAAATATGAATCGATTGGCGATAAAGAAGGCGAAGCAAAATCGCTGATCGGTTTGGGCGGATTGATCACGCAGCAAGTCATCGCCGAAAAGTCGCTCGATCAAACGATGAGCGAACTGTTCACCAACAAAGCCGAGCCGGAAAAAGCGTTGGAATATCTGACGCGGGCACTCGCCACGGCTGAGGAAATCAAAACCAAGCCGCAAAGTTATAAAGCCCACAAAGCCCTCGCCGAATACTTTAAAGTGATGGGCGATACCGCAGCGGCACTGACGCACTACGAAAAGTTCAATGAGATCAAAGAAGAAGTTTTCAGCGATGAAGCAAACTCGAAACTGACCAGCCTGCAAACCGGCTTTGCGATTGAGAAGTCGGAGCGCGAAGCGGAGTTGCAACGCAAGGAAGCCGAACTCTACCGCCTGCGCAGCGTCGAACTCGCCGAAGCAAACACCCAACTCCGCGACGCCAACGAATTGAAGATGGAACTCTTGGGTATCGCCGCACACGACTTGCGCAATCCGCTTTCGACCATTTTGAGTTTCGTCGAACTCATCCGCGAATCGCCCGACGACCGCGAACTCGCCGATGAACTCACCGATGCGATTCACAAATCCGCCGAACGTATGCTCGGCCTCATCAAAGATTTGCTCGACACCGCCGCGATGGAAGGCGGCAAGTTGATGATTCATCCTGAACCGCTCGACCTTGCCCTGCTCGCTCAGGAAGTCGTCAAAGAGAATACGCCGCGGGCTTCTCAAAAAGATCAAACGATGACGCTGCGCTCCGAACCCGCGCCGAAAATCTTTGCCGACCCGAACCGGCTGCGCGAAGTGCTCGATAACTTTATCAGCAATGCGATCAAGTATTCGCAGCACGGAAAAAAAATCGAAGTGAGCGTGCGTCCCTCGGAAGCCCGCGTCCGCATTGAGATTAAGGACGAAGGTCAGGGATTGAGCGAAGACGATATGACGAAACTCTTCGGAAAGTTTCAACGCCTTTCCGCAAGGCCGACGGACGGCGAGAGTTCCTCCGGCTTGGGACTTTCAATTGTCAAACAGTTGGTCGAGCTGCACGGCGGCACAGTGTGGGCGGAGTCGAAAGGCAAAGGCACGGGCACAGTGTTCATTGCCGAGTTTCCTGAATACCGTCCTTGAACCCTCTGTCCGTTTGGGCGGGCATCTCCCTGATTGAGCCTGCCGAAATAAATTTCGGATAAAGGGAGAATTGAGTGAAGCATCTTTCGTAGGGGCGAGACATGCCTCGCTCCCACAATGGCGGCGTGAAATAACAAATTCTTCATTGCTGAATTGCGGAGCGGAGAACCGCAGGTTGGGTTGTATATTTTTCTTGGAAAAAGTAAGAAGTGCCGATTCGCTAACGCAGTACGAACCGTTATGACTTGTGCCCGCATCGCAGAAAATACACACGCCTGAACAACCTCCGTTTCCGTCCGTCGCGGCGAAACTCGCAGACGGACAAAAGCCGTTCGAGGTTCGAAAGATCAACGTTGCCGTCGTTACCGTCAGCGACCGTGCTTATCAGGGTATTTACAAGGATGAATCGGGGCCGAAAGTCGCTGCCGCTTTTCCTGCCGATCTTTACCATGTGGCCATCGAAAAAATCGTGCCCGATGAAATCAACGCGATTGCATCTGAACTCATTCGCTGCACCGACATCGAACGCATGGATGTGGTTGTAACGACCGGCGGTACAGGATGTTCGCCGCGAGACATCACGCCCGAAGCGACGGAAAAGGTATTGCACAAACAAGTCGTCGGGTTTTCGGATGCGATTCGTTTGGTGAATCGGGAAAAAAATCCGAACTCAATTCTCTCGCGGGGTCTCAGCGGGTTGCGACATCGGACGTTGATTGTTAATTTGCCCGGCAGTCCTGATAGCGCAAAGATGGCCGTCGAAACTATTTTGCCCGCCATTCCGCATTGCATCAAAACGATGCGGCAACAGCGCACTGCGGGATTTTCCGGTAAAGGTTCTGATAAAGGCAAATTGCCCGCTGGAAAATCGTGATCTATCAATTCCTGTCAATTCACCAAAAGTACGTTCGGCACAACAACTAGTAACACAGGCGAACGCACATCTCATAAACCGAAACGAACATTGAACCAACGATGAGAATTATTGTCTTCACCGGAAAAGGCGGCGTCGGAAAAACGTCGGTCGCCGCGTGCACCGCGCTCAAAGCCGCCGAGATGGGGTATCGCACGCTGATCATGTCGACCGACGCCGCGCACTCGCTCGGTGATTCACTGAACACGGAACTGGGACCTTCGCCGATCAATGTCGCGCCGAACTTGGATGCGCAGGAAGTGAGCGTCTTCAACGATCTCAACCACAATTGGGAAGTCGTGCGTGCGCACTTTGCGGAACTCATGCGCAATAAAGGCGTCGAGGGCGTCTATGCCGAAGAGATCGGCATCTTGCCCGGCATGGAAGAACTCTTCAGCTTGACGTACATCAAAGAACACAGCGGGTCGGGCAAGTATGATTTGCTCGTCGTCGATTGCGCCCCGACGGGCGAAACGCTGCGGCTGCTGTCGCTGCCGGAAACTTTCGGCTGGGTGATGAAACTCGTACGCAATGTTGAAAAGTTTGCCGTCGCGCCGCTGATTCGTCCACTCTCGAAAATTTCAAGCAAGACCGCCGCGATGGTTGCGCCGCCGGAAGTCTTCAGCGCGATTGACAATCTATTTACCGCCACCGACGGCATCATCGAT
>JACMJS010000129.1 GCA_014380515.1 Chlorobiales bacterium | reverse complement strand
CCGAAATCGGCGTGGCCGGGCGTGTCGACGATATTTACTTTGTAGCCTTTGTAAAGGTATCCGGCGTTCTTGGCGAAGATGGTAATGCCGCGTTCTTTTTCCTGCGGGTTGCTGTCCATGATGCGGACGTCCACTTTCTGGTTCTCGCGGAAGGTGCCGGTTTGTTGCAGAATCGCATCGACGAGCGTGGTTTTGCCATGATCAACGTGCGCGATGATGGCGATGTTACGAATGTCCTCTCGGTGTTGCATCGGTATCGGTGGTGTATCGGTTAACAAATTGGTATTGAGGGCTTGGCGTCGTTTGCAATGCCAAAAGCCCGAACGGCCACGAAGATACGGCTTCGGCGGCGCATAATCTAAATCGCGCGGAAAAATTCCCTTCCCGTTTCCATCACGCAGGAAATCAAGAGGAAACGTCATTCCGAACCGGAAGTGATTTTAACGACGGCCTTTTTCGTTTTGCTCCACATCGCTTTGGGCACGGACTTCAACACGGTTTCTTTCAGAGCCTCGACGAGCCGCTGCTTCAGAAAATTACGGTGTGTAACCAGACTGATTTCGCGCACGGGTTCGGGCTGCCGAAACCGCCGGATCAATTTTTTTTGCTTCGCCGAAAAATCAAGCGTCGCCAGTTCCGGCAAAATCGTTACACCTTTACCCATCTCGACGATTTTAATCAAGGTTTCCATACTGCCGGTTTGATACTCAAACTCGGCATAGTCCAAGTACTGCCGCTTCTCCTTGCAAAGGTTGATGACTTGCGAGCGCATACAGTGTCCTTCACTGAGCAACCAAGTTTCGTGGATGTCCATATCGTCAGGGCGAATGATCGTCTTATTGAAAAGGGGACTCGACGGCGAGGTATAAGCAACGAACGGTTCATAAAAAAGCGGATGCTCGGTCAGATTTCCTTCAGCGAGCGGCGTGGCCAAGATGCCACAGTCCAAAAGTTCGCTGCGTAGTTGGGTGATGATTTGCACGGTCGTCAGTTCCGCCACCGTCAGTTTGATATGCGGGTATTGCTTCAGAAACGACAAAAGGAAAATCGGCAACAGGTACGGCGCAAGCGTCGGAATGACGCCGAGCCGCAACTCACCTTGAATGACGCCCCGCTTGCCCTCGACGATTTCCGAAATGCGGTGATGCTCTTGCAACGCTCGCCGGGCCTGCACGATAATTTCCTTTCCGATTTCCGTCGGCATGACGGGCTGCTTGCTGCGGTCGAAGAGTTTGACGCCCAATTCCTTCTCGACCTTTTGAATCTGGAAACTCATCGCAGGCTGCGAGATGAAACATTTTTCGGCGGCGCGGGCGAAACTGCGATAGGTATCAACGGCAACGATGTATTCAATCTGCGCGGCAGTGATGTTGGCTTTAATCATAATGAATCGAACAATCAATCGAGATACGAAAAAGTTATGCGATCATAAGAAGAATCAATTTTTCTTATAGGAAGATAAAGGACAACTTCACTCCGTCAAAAATGGAGCGGCTTTCTTGCTGAAAAAAATTGACTTGACAGCGGGAAATAAAAAGGCGGCTCACTCTTTCCAACTCAACATGCCACAGGAGAAAAAGAAATGAAATCACTTGTGTTCATCGCGGCGTTCGCACTTGTTGCAACCGCCGGTTACGCGCAGCAGCGCACGCTGACGACCAACGGCGGCGTGCCCGTCGGCAATAATCAAAACTCGAAGACCGCGGGCGAATCGGGCAGCGTCTTGCTGGAGGACATTCACCTGATCGAAAAAATCGCAGCCTTTGATCGTGAGCGGATTCCTGAACGGGTGGTGCACGCGCGGGGCGTTGCGGCGCACGGCGAGTTCGAGAGTTACAGCAACTTCGCATCGCTCACTAAGGCGGCGTTCCTCGGTCAGAAGGGAAAGAAGACGCCGGTGTTCTTGCGCTTCTCAACCGTGATTCACCCGAGCGGCTCACCGGAAACGGCGCGCGACCCGCGCGGCTTCGCCGTCAAGTTCTACACCGAAGAAGGCAACTACGACATCGTGGGCAACAACCTTCCCGTGTTCTTTATCCGCGACGCCATCAAGTTTCCCGACATGGTGCATTCGCTGAAGCCTTCACCGATTACCAACAAGCAGGATGGCAATCGCTTCTTCGATTTCTTTTCGCACGTGCCGGAAGCCACCCAGATGCTCACCTTTCTGTTTTCAGATCACGGCATTCCGAAAAACTACCGCGAGACCAACGGCTTCGGCGTGCACGCATTCAAGTGGGTCAATGCGCAGGGCGAGGTTCGATATGTAAAGTATAAATGGACGTCGCAGCAAGGCGAGAAAAATCTCACCGCCGATGAAGCCAAGAAAATTCAAGGTGAGGATTGGCAGCACGCGACGAACGATTTGTATCAAAGCATCTACAAGGGCAACTATCCTGCATGGGAGCTTTCGGTGCAGATCATCAAGCCGGAAGAGTTGGACAAATTCGAATTCAATCCGCTCGACGCTACAAAGACTTGGCCGGAAGACCTTGTGCCTTCGGTGAAGATCGGCAAGATGATTTTGAACCGGATGCCGGATAACTTTTTCGAAGAGACCGAGCAATCGGCGTTCGCACCGGGCAACCTTGTGCCGGGTATCGAAGCGTCGGAAGACCGGTTGCTGCAAGGCCGCCTGTTCTCTTACTTCGATACGCAGCGTTACCGCATGGGATCGAACTTCCAGCAACTGCCGATCAACCGCCCGAAGGTGGCCGTGAATACTTATAACCAAGACGGCGCCTTGACGAATCGCGGCGCGAAGGGCGATGTGAATTATCAACCGAGCGTAACCGGCGACAGTTATAAAGACAATCCGAGCTACGAATATGCACGCACGCCGCTCAAAGGCACGACCTTGCAACGCGCGATCACCAAGACGCTGAACTTCAAACAGGCCGGAGACCTTTACCGCTCATTCACGGAAAAAGAAAAAGCGAGTTTGATTCGGAATCTTTCAGGTGAACTGGCGGGGGTGAAAAATAAAGGTGTACAGCGCAAAATGGTCGGCTACTTTTACAAGGCCGATAAAGACTATGGCACGCGCCTCTCCAAAGCCCTCGGTATCGACGCCGTCGAAATCGAACGTTTGATTCAAGACCTCGCGCTCGCGGATTGAGTGTAGATGATAAGTATTGACGGATGAACAAAACAGCGGGCGACGCATAAAATCGTCCGCTGTTACCTTTGCAAATTTTTATAACAAAGTGAACGATGAAACGCATTATTTTTATTCTCGCAATATTTGGTATTGCAGCGCCGGTGTTCTCGCAAGAAAGGGAAGAAAGCAAGTTGATCGGGGCTGTGCGGTTTAACAACATTGCATTGATGGAGCGGCTCATTGCCGATAAAGTGAACCTCAACGAAGCCAATGAAAAAGGCCACACGCCGCTGATGATTGCCATCTACAACAATCACGAAGCGGCGGTCAAGTTGCTATTGGAAAGCGGCGCGGATGTTGAAGCCAAAGACAACATGGGCAGCACGGCCTTGATGGGAGCGGCGTTCAAGGGACATACGCAGTTTGCGAAGATGCTCATTGACAAAGGCGCGCGGGTGAACGAACGCAATTATGTCGGAGCGACGGCACTCATGTTCGCATCGCTCACCGGAAAAAAAGAAACCGTCGGGCTGCTCATCACCAAAGGCGCGGATATCAATGCCGCCGACCAACGCGGATTTACCGCCGTGATGCTCGCGCTGGGTCAAGGGCTTGAAGAAATTGCGGCGATGCTGACGGCGAAGTGAATTAGTAAACAGGTTATCGCATTTCAGAGATGCATCTGTACTTTGTCGCCGGGAAAAAGTATGTTGCTTCTCCGAGACGCTGCAATCAACCCGAGGGCGTGTAGATAATCCGTTACCGTTTGCGTTATGACCGTGATACTTCACATCTTTACATTTCTCGTGCCGCTGTTCTACTTCGCGTCGGCGATGCTGTATGCGGCCACTTTTTTTGGGAATGTAGAAGACGCAAAAACATTCCGCCGCCCGGCATTGGCAACCGCCGTTACCCTGCACCTCATTTATCTCGCTCTGCACACCGCGCTGACCGGACGCCTGCCGATTGCGAACGTCTATGAAATCACGACGCTGATTGCTTTCACACTTGCACTGGTTTATCTCTTCATCGAGTGGCGGACGGGCGTTGGCGAAACGGGATTTTTCGTGATTACCGTCGCTTTTCTTTTCCAAGTTTATTCATCGCTGTTCATTGCGGCTGAATCCGCCGCGCCCGCCGCGCTCTTAGCACCCGTATTGCAACTGCACATCGTTGCGGCGTTGCTCGGATACAGTGCGATTACCATTGCGGGAATTTACAGTTTGCTCTACATCTTATTGCAGCGCGACATTGAATCGAACCGCTTCAGCGTGCTCTTCGAACGATTGCCT
>JACMJS010000128.1 GCA_014380515.1 Chlorobiales bacterium | reverse complement strand
TGAATACAATCGTTCGTTCTTTAGCCGTGAGCGGCTCGAACGTGTTTGCGGGAACAGTGGGCGGCGTGTATCTCTCCACGAACAACGGCGCGAGTTGGTCAACTGTCAACACGGGCTTGACGAATACATTTGTTAATTCCTTAGCCGTCAGCGGCACGAACGTGTTTGCGGGTACATATGGCCGCGGCGTGTTCCGACGACCCTTATCCGAACTTTCAGCGGTGGGCGATGAAGGCGATCCAACCTCCGGCAAGCCAAGGGCGTTCGGGTTGCAACAGAATTATCCGAACCCGTTCAATCCGAGCACCACGATTCGCTACGAACTCGCCTCGGCAAGCGAAGTGAGTTTGAAAGTGTTTGATGTATTGGGTAGAGAAGTCGCTTCGCTTGTGCAATCCAGACAACCGGCGGGAAACTACCGCGTGCCATTCAACGCGAGCAAGCTATCGAGCGGGATTTATTTCTACCGCCTGCAAGCAAGCGGCAAGGTACAAACCAAAAAAATGTTGCTGCTCAAATAATTTTTCGTAATATTTCGCTGAAGTAAAAAAGCCTCGTTAGTTCAGCGAGGCTTTTTTGTAAATCGAAATAAAACGAGGCAATAAAAAAGGCGAGGTGGAGACCTCGCCTTTTGAATCAATGATGGTGCGTGTGCGAAGGCTTAATAGCGTTCGCGGCGTCCGCCGCCGCCAAAACCGCCGCCGCCGCCCGAGAACGGTTTCTTTTCTTGCGGACGAGCTTCGTTGACCTTGATTGAGCGGCCATCGATGTTCGTGTTGTTGAGCGCGTCTTTGGCTGCGTTTGCCGCAGTTTCATTCGCAAATTCCACAAAGCCGAAACCTTTGCCTTCGATGATTTTCACCGAGACGACTTCGCCGTACGGAGCAAATGCGTTGCGAAGCGTTTCTTGTGTGGTTGAATAGTTGAGGTTGCCCACGTAGAGTTTAGTTGCCATTGCGAGATACAGATTAGAGTTACAGAAAAAAACTGAGGTGAGAATGGGCAGAACTCTAAGACGCAGATTCGCAACAGAAGGACTCGCAGGCAGCGGGCCTCATGGAAAGCGGAAAGCAGGTCGAGATAGCTAATTCTAAACGCTCAGGGGATTGAAACACTCAATACCCGGCTCTAATATAGACCCAAAGGTCGGGCACTCCAAGCTTTCGTTGAAAAAAATGCCGGAAATAAATTCCGATAAATTCTATATTGACGCTCTGATTTCCAAGCCCGTAGCTTTAACACTTCCCGTCCCAAGCGGAACCGCTGACGGGAATTTTGCTTTCGAAACCAACACTTTGTCGTACCGAGCCTTGCCAGAAAACATCACCATCGGCATCTTGGGCGGCGGCCAACTCGCCCGCATGAGTTCCCTCGCCGCATTCCGCTTGGGCGTACAGACCGCCATATTTTCAGAGTCGCCCGCATCACCCGCCGGAATGCTGACGCCGCACAACTTTACCGGCGATTTGGATTCACTCGAAAGCAACCGCGAACCATTGAAAAAGTTCGCCGAGGCTTCCACCGTCATCACGCTTGAAAATGAATTCGTGGCCATCGAGGTGCTGGAGTTCTTGGAATCGCACGGCAAAAAAGTTTTCCCGACTTCGCAAACGATGCGGCTCGTGCGCGATAAACTCATTCAAAAAGAAACTTTGAAATCGCGCGGACTCGCCGTTGCGCCGTTCGCTGCGATGGATTCTAAGGCATCCGCACTTCTGTTCGGCAAACAGTTCGGCTATCCGTTCTTACTCAAAGCGCGGTGCAACGGCTACGACGGCTACGGCAATCGCACCATCCGCCGCGAAAGCGATCTTGACGCCGCAATGACGCAACTTGGTTTCCCGAAGCGCGAATTGATGGCCGAAGCCTTCGTAGGTTTCACGATGGAACTGGCCACAATGATCACGCGAAACGAAAAAGGAAACGTCGCACTTTATCCCGTCGTCGAAACCCTGCAACAAAATCACATTTGCAAAACCGTCAAAGCGCCCGCGCGAATTGACGACGAAACTGGCGAGGCCGCATCCCGATTGGCGTTGCAGGCAATTGAGGCCATCGATGGCGTCGGCATTTTCGGCGTGGAATTGTTTTTAACGCGGCAAGGCGGCGATCTACTTATCAACGAACTTGCCCCGCGTCCGCACAACAGCGGGCACTATACCATTGAAGCCTGTACGACCTCGCAATTTGAAAATCACGTCCGCGCGGTGCTCGGCTGGCCGCTCGGTTCGCCGGAAATGACCTCGCCCGCCGCCGTGATGGTTAATCTTTTGGGTAAGCGTAGCGGGAAGATTTCGCTCGAAACTTTAAAGGATGCGATGCGTTTGCCGGAATCGGCTGAGGCGAGAATTCATATTTACGGCAAGGCGGAATCGCGCGCCGGACGCAAGTTGGGACATGTAACCGTTACCGGCAGCGACATGGAAAAATGCCTGCGCGCGGCGGCGGCGGCGGATGAAAAAATTATTTTGTAACCACACCATTCTCTAATGGCCAGCAAGAAATTAAAAACATCCGCGCTGCAAGTCGGCATCATTATGGGGTCGGATTCGGATTTGGAAACGATGCAAGACGCCGCAAAAATCCTCGACGAGTTCGGTATCGGCTATGAACTGCGCATCGTCTCGGCGCACCGCACGCCGGATGATATGGCGGGCTATGCAAAAACTGCGCAAGGCCGAGGATTGAAAGTTATCATTGCCGGGGCGGGCGGGGCGGCGCACTTGCCCGGCATGACGGCTTCGCACACCGTGTTGCCCGTGATCGGCGTGCCCGTTGCCTCGCGCATGATGAACGGTTTGGATTCGCTTTACTCGGTCGTGCAGATGCCCGCCGGTGTGCCCGTCGCAACGATGGCGATTGGCGGTGCAACGAATGCGGGATTGCTCGCCGTGCAGATACTGGCGGTCTCGGACGCCGCCCTGCAAAAAAAACTTTTGGACTACAAAGCGGAACTCGCCCGAAAGTCGCGCCGCAAAAACGACGGACTCCTCAATCGCAAGTGAGTACCGGTAAAACTTCGAAGCCTCTCGAAAAATGTTGTGATGTATAGGTCGCCGCCTTTTATATTGACCGCCAAGTAAACCCGCGAATCACCGTGAGTATTTCGCCAAAAATATTTTTTCGTAGTGCGAAGCGGCTTGCCCAAAAGCAAGTATCGGTGTTGCTGCATTTGATTTTGATAACGGCGGTGATGGCACAAGTGCTGGCCATGCCGCTCATCAAACTATCCTACGATCTCAACAAAGATTTCATCGCCCAAACTTTCTGCGAAAATCGTGATAAGCCCGAACTGGATTGTTGCGGCAAATGCTACTTGGAAAAAGAACTCGTCGCCTCCCAAGAAGACTCGTCGCCCGCCAGCGACCTCGCCAAAAAGCCCGTTGCAACGAGAGAACTTTTCTGGTTGCTCGCCGGCGATGAACCGCAACCGGTAACTGCAACCGGTATTATTTATTACGCCGTGCTTCCTCCGCCCGTCTCTGCCGGTGTCCCCGCCGACCTATTGCGTCCGCCTTCTCTCTAAGCCAACCGCTCAAAATGTCATCACATCCGAACCGGTGCACGAACGGCTCTCTAAGCCCGTGCGCAGAGGCATCGAACCGTTTTTAATTCACATCAAAATTTAACAATCATGTTTTTATTTAGAAGACTTGCGCTTGCGTCAATTTGTCTGGCCTTTGCTTTGGCCGGATGCAAAGAAAATATTTCCGTCATCGAGCCGCCGGTTGATACCACCAGTCCGCTCACGCTGAAAGTGTATCCGGCGTTCGGCGCTGAAACGCTGCAGTTGGGAAAAAAATACCGGACGCTGGCGGGCGATTCCGTCCAATTCACGATTGCGAAATTGTTCATCTCTGAAATCGCCCTTGTCGATTCGAACGGCGCAGCGACGTCCATCGATGGCGTTGGGTTCGTTGATTTCAACAATGCCGCAGTCATCTCGCAAGGCTTCTACAGCCTGACGGTGCGAGCGAAGCCGGGCCTCTACCGCGGTGTGAAGTTCAGCGTAGGTGTGCCGTACGCGCTCAACCATCAAAATCCGGCGACGCTGCCCGAACCCTTGCTTGGCAGTATCGATCAAATGTTTTGGTCGTGGAACCCGGGATTCATCTTCAACCGGATGGAGGGCAAGGTCGATTCGGCAGGGGTGCAAAAAGATTTCCTGTACCACATCGGCACGGACAATTTAAAAGCGACCGTGCAACTGGCAACAATCACCGGCGGCGGTGCAACGACGTTCATCGTCGCATCCTCCGGTGCGAATACATTTGAAATCAACGCCGATTACAGCAAAGTCTTCACGACGGGACTTGATACGCAGAATCCGATGAAACCAAGCCTGAACATTGCCGAACGCATTTCGCACAGTTTCGGCAGCGAACTCCCGCTCGCGTACCAAGTCTTTGCAAATACGACCGCGATGTTCAGCAAGAAGTAATGTCAACAAACCTTCTTTGTTTCAGACCTCACGGAGCAAAGAAGGTTTGAACTTTAAGCCGGAGGCTTATCAGCCTTGCTGATCAGTCCTTGGTTGAGAAAATTTTGAATTCAAACTAAAATGAAACTAAGCGTTTTGCTTTGCTTGTGTGCCCTATCTGCGGCGCTGTGCGGTTGCGATAAAGTTACGGGATTGGTAAATCCGCCCGCGAATGATCACGCCGCGCCCGATGTACCGAAAGAATTTCCCGCCGTGTCGTTTCCCTCAGACAATCCCTTCACGGCGGCGAAGGCTGAACTCGGCAGACATTTGTTTTATGACAAGCGGCTTTCGAAAGATTTTTCTACCTCGTGCGGCTCGTGCCACCAATCGCAGCAAGGCTTCGCGGACGGCAGTAAATTCAGCCACGGCTTTGCGGGCTTGATGACCACGCGTAACTCGATGAGCCTTGTGAACGTCGCCTACAATAAATCTTTCTTCTGGGATGGCGGTGTGGTCTCGCTTGAAGTACAAGCCCTTGCGCCGCTCACGGCGCAAAATGAGATGAACATGAACACGGATTCGCTCGTGCGGCGCATCGAAAACATTGAGGCATATCAACCCCTCTTTGCTGCGGCATGGGGCGATGGCACGGTATCGCTCGACCGGATCACGAAATCGCTCGCCACGTTCGAACGCAAGCTTATTAGCGGACAAAGTTCGTTTGACCAATGGAATCGCGGCAATACGAGTGCGATCTCGGCTTCAGCCACACGCGGGGCGGAACTTTTTTTCGGCGAGAAAGGCGATTGCTTTCACTGCCATCAGAGTTACAACTTTACTGACAACCAGTTTCACAGCAACGCCTTGGATTCGCTGCCCGCCGACGATGGCCGTTACCGCATCACCGGTGCCGGAAGCGACAAAGGTTTGTTTCGCACGCCGACCTTGCGCAACATCGAATTAACTGCGCCTTACATGCACGACGGACGCTTCGCAACGCTGCACGAAGTCGTGCGGCACTATAACTCCGGCGGCAAACCGCATGTCAATCGAGATGTTCTAATGCGCCCGCTTGGCTTATCAGATAGCGAGACGGATGACCTTGTTGCCTTTTTAAAATCGCTCACCGACACCGCATTCATTAGCGATACGACTTTGCAAAGTCCGTGGAAATAAAGTCCCCCGAATAAAATTCCTGAACAAATTGTCAAATGGCAATGACGCAAAAACTTTTAACACTGATTGTTGCTGCAATGCTCTGCACTTCGGAAGTAAAGCCGTGCGACTTTTGCAGTATGGCTACCGGCATCAATCCGTATTACAACGGCAAGAATAAATTGCTTTTCAATTTACTCATGCAGCACGCACAATTCACACCGGTCTCGGCGGCATCGCCCGTACAAAATTCAGTAGCGATGCCAAGCAAAGGCAACAGCGTGCAACATGCGGGACACGATGCTTACGCAAGCGGCGCGAGTGTAGATGAGCAGCGGCGCACGCTGGAAATATCGTACCAACATCATATATCGGAAAGTGTAATGCTGACGGCGGTTGTGCCGTTCTACCAAATCGGCGTACAAACCGCAATCGACCTTTCGGTGCAAGGCATGGGCGACCTGACGGTATTGGCACACTACATTCTCAAGACAAAAATTTCGGAAGCCGTGCCGCTGACATGGCTCGTCGGGGCGGGCGTTAAATTGCCGACGGGAAATTCATCGATGAAAGACGATGCGGGCACAACGCTTGACCCGCGGGTGCAGGCGGGAAGCGGCTCTTGGGACTTGGTGCTCAATACCTCGCTCATCGCCGTGCAAGACGAATGGACGGCGGCATTTGATCTGTTCGGTAAAATCAATACTTCAAACGCGGATGGCGACCTGATCGGTAACCCACTTGCGATCTCGTTCACACTCAGCCGCGACCTTGTGCGGAGCAATGCGGATAATTTCGCACTCATTGGAATTGCCGGTGTGCGCGTTGAAGCGGCGGGAAAAGACATGGTGCAAAATGAAGTCGACGATTTTTCAGGATTCACAACCGGCTACTTGAACGTCGGCGGACAAGCCGCGTGGCAATTCCTGCGATTCAACTTAACCGCGCTTGTGCCCGCCGTGCAAGCCCGGGTGAGCGACGCCCCGCGCGAGGGCGTGCGCTTGCTGACGGGACTGCGGATCGAGTTTTAAAAATGGTTTTGAAATTCACCGGCAAAATGATTTAGAAAGTTCGGCGGGCAGAATTATTTTACAGCCCGTTTGAGAATGGAATTTTTTTTGCAACGCGCCGTCGCCCGTCAACATGTTCACCGCCCTTGTGATTGGTTTGCTGTTCGTGGTGCTGTTCCTTGCGCAGCGGCCTCAGGCGGGTTATGAACCTATCGGCACGACGGTTAGCAAAATCGGAATCGTGCTCGCAGTCTTCCTTGGTTTGTTTTTGCTCAGCCGCGTCTTCGGCGGTGCGATGGCCGGGCTTGTGATGTCGCCGCGAGTGTGGTTCTTCGCGGGGCTTAGCGTGATTGCGCTCGCGCTGCTGTGGCGGTTTGCCCGCCGCCCGAAATCCCCGAAATCATAAACGGATTTTTTTAATCTTCAAACCTTTCGATAAGAGCAACGATGGATATGCACAGTTCAGGACAGATGGAGGAGTTCAAACTCGATCCGAAAAAACAGGAAGCCTTCGAAAAGATCGTCAATGAAAAGTACGGCGGCGATTTGCACAAAGCCTTGCGGCGGGCGATTGATTATTTTTTGATGTACGAAAAATCTTCGTCGCTCACCAAAGTTTCCGATACGCTGAAGGAAATCGAGGGAAAACTTTCTAAGATTCGGGAGATGAACTCGCAACTTTCCGATAAACTCAAAACGATCAACGAAACCAAAGAGACGCTTCAACACCGCGCCGCTCAAAATGCCAACGCGAACAACGGCGGCGGCGCGGGCGGTAACCCGAAAAGTAATTAGGCCTCGCCCCATCTTTTTCCCGAAGCGATTCTCTATTTTCCCTGCAATACATTTCAATCGTCATCAACTCTGCAAGCAGTTCCGCAATGAACGCCGCAATAAACGCGCTTCAGACTTTTCCATATGAAGGGGTCATTCACGTGCACTCCACCTTCTCCGATGGCACGGGCAGCATTCCTGAAATTATGGAGGCCGCAATGTCTCTCGGATTGGATTTCGTCATCATTACGGATCACAACACGGTTCGCGGTAAAACGGAAGGCTTCGAGCATTACTACACGCCTTCTCGTGGCAAGCGCGTCAAGAACGCCAAGCCTGCGATGTGCTTGATCTGCTACGAACTCAACGACGCTCAAAATCAAAATCATTATCTCTCGCTCGGGCTTGATAAAGTCGTGCGCAAACAAAAGTCGGCGACGGAATATGTGGCGGCGGTGAAAGAGGCGGGCGGCTTCGGCATCATCGCGCATCCGCACGAGAAACGCGGCGCGATGGAAAAATATCCGCCCTATCCGTGGACGGCGTGGGACGCTAAGTTCGATGGCATCGAAATTTGGAATCATATGTCGGAGTGGATGGAAAGTCTCAACAAGCACAACCGCCTGCGGCACTTCGTTCACCCGCTTGCCAGCATCACCGCCCCGCCGAAGGAAACGCTCGCGTTGTGGGATAAACTCAATCTCACGCGCAAGGTGATGGCCGTCGGCAGCGTGGACGCGCACGCGCATAAGCATCATCTGTTCGGAATGTGCGTTCGAATTTTTCCGTATAAAGTTTGTTTCAAATCGATTCGAACTTACGCGGTGCTGCGCGAGCCGGTGGATACATCGCAACCCTTGGAAACCGAACGGCATAAAATTTTTACGGCTCTGCGCGAAGGCCATTCATTTATCGCCAATACGTATCACGGCAACCCGAAAGGCTTTTTGTTTTCCGCCGCGCAAAATTCAACCGGACGAACTTTTTTAATGGGCGATGATGCACCGTCGGGCGAATCGCTCTCGCTTTCCATCATCTCTCCGAAACCGGCCACGCTGCGACTCATCAAGAACGGCGAAGTGCTTGTGGAATCCGAAGGCGAGCAACTGAACTTTACACTTGGCCGCGGCGAGATGCAAGCGGGTGTCTACCGCGCGGAGGCACAGGTGAAAGGCAAAGCATGGATTTTCTCGAATGCGATTCGCGTCGGTTTGTAAGGTGCAGATGAAAAAGAACCTGAAAAAGACATCGCCCCGAAAAAAAAATACTTCCGCGCCCGCTTCATCCTACAAAATCCATCACCGCACGTGCTACGGCCTCAAAGGCATTGAAGAAAATACCATCCACGCGCTCATCACCGATCCGCCTTACGGCATCTCATTTCAGAATCACGCTTGGGACAAAGCCTTGCCCGACAAACGGATTTGGTCGGACAGCATTCGCGTTTTAAAACCGGGCGCGTTCGGGTTGGTCTTTTCATCCGTGCGGCTGATGCACCGCTTGATGGTGATGCTGGAGGACGGCGGGTTCATCATCAAAGACGTGCTCTTCTGGGCATATCTGAACGGTATGCCGAAGAGCCGCAACGTCGCCTTGGATATTGACCGCGCGTTGGGCATCGAGAGCGAGGCCGTCGGGACTTACACTTACGTCCAAGGCTACAAAAAGGGCGGCGCGGAAAATTATTATGCGGCATCGGAAGCGTCGGGGGGAAAGCCGAAGTTAGAACCGGCGTCGGAACAGGGTTTGAAATTTAAAGGCGCGGGGCTTGGGTTGAAGCCTGCCTACGAACCAATTATCCTTGTGCAAAAACCGGTGGCTGCAAAACTTTCCGTCGCGCAGAATTTGACCCGGCACGGCACGGGCGCATTGAACTTGGAAGCGACGCGGTTGCCATACAGTGATGACGACGGAAAAGTCGGGCACAACCCGCATCCGCACGGGCGGGTAGCGGCGAACATCATTCGCACCGATAGATTTGAAGACGGCTACGATAAATTTTTTTGCGTTCCGAAAGTGCGGCAACACAAAGATGCGTTCAATAGTCATCCGACCTTGAAGCCGACGGAACTCATGCAGCATTTGGTCAAACTCATTTCGTTCGATCAGCAGCACGTGCTCGATCCCTTTATGGGTAGCGGCTCGACGGGTGTTGCATCCATTTTACTCAACCGAAATTTTACCGGCTATGAATTGGAAGCGGATTTTTTTGCCATTGCAAACGAACGCTTGAAACATGCCGCGTCGGAACAGCAGCAGATCGCTTT
>JACMJS010000127.1 GCA_014380515.1 Chlorobiales bacterium | reverse complement strand
TTCATCAAGACCGGGTCCCAGCGTCCGGCCACAGTTTCCTCGTTCATAATTTCAAACGAGCGTTCGCGCGAGAGCGTCGGCTTGTAAGGCCGCGTGGTGGTGAGGGCGTCGTAAAAATCAACGGTGGCGATGACGCGCGCAGTGATCGGAATGTCCGCGCCTTTCAGTTTATCGGGATAGCCGCTGCCGTCCCACCGTTCCTGATGATGACGGATAATCGGCAGCACGGCTTGCAGCGACTTCAACGGTTTGCAAATCGCTTCGCCCGCCTCAGGATGTTTCTTGATCACTTCATATTCTTCGGGCGTCAGGCGTCCGGGCTTCAAAAGCACCGCATCGGGCACGACGATTTTTCCGATGTCGTGCAAGACGCCGCCTTTGCGAATCGCATCCAATTGCAACTCATCCAATCCGATTTTTTTGCCGAGCCGCATCCCGTACTCCGAAAGATTCTGACAATGGTTGCCGGTATAAGGATCGCGCGATTCAATCGCATTGGCCAATGTGAAAATGACGGCTTCGGCACTTTCCAATTGATCGATGTAGCCCTTGGTCTTCAGCAGCGCGCGAACTTTTGTGAGCAACTCTACACGGTTGAACGGCTTGCCCAGAAAATCATCGACGCCGACGTCAAGGGCTTTGACTTTGTTTTCGAAATCGAAAAGGCCGGTAAGCATGATGAGCGGAATCAGCCGCGTGTCGGGCGAATCTTTAAGACGGGCGGCGAAGTCGATGCCGTTCATTTTCGGCATGAGCATATCGGTGATGATGAGGTCGGGCTTCGTGAGCGCGACGGCGGCGAGAGCTTCAACGCCGTTGGCGGCGGAGCGGACGCTGTAGCCTTCTTCGACGAGCGTTTCGTTGAGCAACCGTAAAATGATTTCCTGATCATCAACAATCAAGATGCTGGCCGGACGGCGTTCGGTTTTCATGATAGTCGGTGTGTGAGGTGTTGTCATCATCATACAAAATTTGTCGGGTTGTGGTTAGATCGGGAATCAGGCTGAGGCTTTTTCTTTGTGTCCTTTGTCTTTCTTTTCAGCGTCTTTCTTTTCGGCAGCGGTGCTGCTGTGGCCGGGAAAAAAACTTGCGTTCGGGTCGGTGTAAATCTTGGCGTTGTTGACCGCGATGGCGGCTTCCCCGAAGCCCGTCGCAATGAGTTTCAACTTGGCCGGATGCCATACAATGTCGCCCGCCGCGTAAATGCCCTTCACGGTCGTCGCCATGTTGATATCAACCATCACGGCATTGTTGACGATTTCCACGCCCCAATTTTTAATCGGTCCGAGGTTGGTGAGAAACCCGAGGTTGCACAGAATCGCATCGACATCCAGCGTCTCCGTTTCCGACGTCCGGTTGTTAAAAATCACGGCTTGCTTCACGCGTGCATCACCGTTGCCGATGATTTGCCTCAGTTCATAAAACGGTTTGACGCGAACGTCCGATGTCATTACTTTTTGCACGCTGTCTTCGTGGGCGGTGAATTTGTCGCGGCGGTGAATGAGTGTGAGGTCGGCGTTGCCCGAAAGGGCCATCGCCCAGTCCATCGCGCTGTCGCCGCCGCCGATGATGAGGATGCGCTTGCCGTGAAAAACTTTCGGATCGCGGACGAAATAAAAAAGTCCTTTGTCTTCGCGCTCGGCAGCATCAGCAAGTTCCAGCTTGCGCGGCATAAACGCGCCCACGCCCGCCGCAATCAAAACGGTTTTGGTAAGAAACTTGCGGCCATCGCTACAGTTCAATTCAATCACGCCGTTTTTGTGTTCAACCGTTTCGACCTTCGCGCCCGTTTGGACGTCGGGATGATATTGCAAGGCTTGTTCGTAAAGGCTCTGCACCAACTCTTCGGCCAAGACTTTCGGAAACCCCGCGACATCAAAAATCATTTTCTTTGGATACAGCGCGGTCAGTTGGCCGCCGATGCCCGCCATGCTGTCGACGAGCCGCACTTTCATCGTCCGTAGACCCGCGTAGAATGCGGCGTAGAGGCCGGTCGGTCATGCGCCGATGATGGTAATATCAGCGAGGCCGTCAGCAGTCAAAGCGACCGGTTCAATGGCGGATTCGGCGGCGGATTCAGCGATATGGCTCATGCAAGTGTTGATGAAAGATGCCAGCGGTGTTTGAGCCAAAATATAAGATTCGGCGGAGAATCGGAAGCAAGGTTTCTCGCGCCTGGCGACGTTCAAGTCGCAGCAATGAAAAGAGGCTCGTGAGTGAGCCTCTTTTCCGGTCTGTGTTTCATGCGCCTCATTTACGCTTCCGGCGTTGCGTGGTTTAGATGTTGATTGCTTCGCCGTAGGCATCGGCGGCGGCTTCTTTGACGGCCTCCGAAAACGTCGGATGCGCATGCACGGTGTTGTGAATCCACTCCGCCGTCGCTTCCATCTTTTTTGCGATGCCCAATTCCGCGATCATTTCCGTCGCTTCGTGGCCGATGATGTGCGCGCCGATCAATTCGCCGTACTTCGCATCGAAAATGAGTTTGACCAAACCGGCGGTTTCGCCTGCTGCGGTTGCCTTACCCGAGGCACTGAACGGAAATTTTCCAACTTTTATTTCGAAGCCTTTTTCCTTCGCCTGCTTTTCCGTCAGGCCAATATGGGCGACGGACGGCTGACAATACGTACACGCCGGAATGTTTTCAGGCACGAGCGGCTGCGGTTCAAATCCCGCAATCGCCTCGATGCACACGATGCCTTCCGCCGAGGCTTTGTGCGCCAGCAACATGCCGCCCGTAACATCGCCGATGGCATAAACACCTTCGATATTCGTGTGTCCGTAGCCGTCGGTTTTGATAAAGCCGCGATCCGTCGCCACACCGACTTGTTCGAGTCCGAGATTTTCGATGTTGCCCGTGAGGCCGATAGCGACGAGGACGTATTCAGAGACAATATCTTTCTTCGACCCGTCGGGCAAGGTTACGGTCGTCTTCACGTTCTCACCGTCATAGACGACGCTTTCGACTTTCGTATTCGTCAGTACTTCGATGCCCGATTTTTTGTATTCGCGTTCGAGGGTGCGGGAAATTTCTTCGTCTTCATTGGGCAAGACGTTCGGCAGAAACTCGACGATGGAAATCTTGGTGCCCATCGAGTTATAGACGTAAGCGAATTCAATCCCGATGGCGCCCGCGCCGATGATGGTCATCGATGCCGGAAGTTTTTCCAAGATCATCGCTTCGTAGCTCGTGATGATTTTTTTACGGTCGACTGGGATCGTTGGGACGGATTTGGCGCGCGTGCCGGTAGCGAGAATCGTGTGCAGCGCGGTGATGACTTCCGGTTTGCCGCCGTTGGCATCGTTGCCCGCCGTGATTTCAATTTGATGCGCCGAGCGGAGTTTCGCATAACCCGTCTTGACGGTGATTTTATTTTTCTTCATCAGATACGACACGCCTTTGGCCATCTTTCCGGCGACATCACGGCTGCGCTTGATGACCTTGGTAAAATCGACTTGCATATTGTCAATGCCGGAGATGCCGTATTCGGCGGCGTGGTGCTTCATCATGTTGATGACTTCGGCGTTTTTCAAAAGCGACTTTGTTGGAATGCAGCCCCAATTGAGACAGATGCCGCCGAGGCTCGTTTCTTTTTCGATGATGCAAACTTTGTATCCCAACTGCGCCGCTCGGATTGCGGCTTCGTAGCCGCCGGGTCCCGAGCCGATGATGGCGATGTCGAAATCGTAGTTGTGTTCTATTTTTTTTGCGGCGGTGTGTGCCATAAATGAAGTGTATAAAGTTGAATTGAGAAAAGTTTGTGAAGGCCGTGGCAGCATTTTTTGTGGGCGAAATATAATCGCAATTCAAAGGCAGGGCAAACGTGCGGCGATGTCGAACGGCTCGTTACAAGATATTTGCCCATAGCAAATCTCGAATAAAAAAGGCGAAGTTGCCTTCGCCCTTTTTGACTTATGATGCCGGAGATTACTTAACAAGCAACATTTTTTTCGTCTGTGCAAAATTTCCGGCTTGCGAGCCTGACGAGCTAGTTGAAAGCCGGTAGAAATACAAGCCCGCGACGACGATTTTTCCGTCCGCTTGCAGCACAACGGCGTTGCCGGATTGAACGGAGCCGAGGAACAACGCACTGGCCTTGCCGTTCGTGCCGAAGGCAAGATCGCGCGAGCCGTCGCTGTTGAAGCGAACGAGCGTGAGGCCGTTAGCGTCGAGCAGGGCCACGATTTTGCCGTTGGGCTGTTGCACCGCGCCCAACGCGGTAAAGAGCGGCTCGTGCGTGATTTTGCCGCTGAGGATGCGGCTGTTGAACGTGGTGTCGAGCCTGACGGGCTGTGCCGCAGCGGGCAGAGATGCGAAAGCGAGGATCGCCGCCGCCAAAAGTTGAATTGTCTTTTTCATTTTCGTCGTGGTTAAAATGATTGTGTTACCGTTGATTGTGTTCAGTGAGCTTGTATGTTAAGCGACTTGTTTTACAAGTCAGACAAAAGTGGCACATCAGGCGGCCTGTGAAATGACGCACGGGTGTCATTTTTGATCGCAGCGGTCGCGTGGTTGTGTTTGATTGTATGCAATTGGCTGCAATGGGCTCGAAACCACAAGTGCCCCGAAGCGGAGCACTTGTGTGTGGCGACGAAGCCAGCCTTGGCGGGCCTCGCTGCAACGGGCGGCCTCACTTCGAGAGCGGTTCCCACGCCGAACCGTTCCACCGGACGATACCGCCTTTGAAATCGGAATCATACAGCATTCCCGAACCGTGAATCGCACCGTTGTAAAACGCCGCCGTCTTGAAATTTCCGTAACGCACTTCGGGAAAAGTCATCGACCATGCCGTGCCGTCCCAGCCCGCTACCATGTAGGTTGCATTGCCGCCCGCTCTTCGGAACTGGCCGGTTACATAAATTTTACCGCCGTCGCTGAAGATCGAGCTGACGCCCTGATCAAGCCCGTCGCCGACGCTCGACCATTTTTTGCCGTCCCACATCGCAAGGCCTTTGACGTCCGTGCCGTCGCCCGACTTTGAGAAACCGCCGCCCGCATAGACGTTCTTGCCGTCGTTAGCGAGCACCTTGACGGTGTTGTCCAAGCCTTTGTCGCCTACTTCCGTCCATACCTTGCCGTCCCACATCGCCATATTCGCTGCGGGTTCATCGCCGATGAGCGTAAAGAAGCCGCCGACGTACAGCGTCTTGCCGATGCAAGTCATGGCCAAAACCGTTTTGTCAAACTTTGATCCGCCGACCGCCGACCATTTTTTGCCGTCCCACATTGCCACGCTCGCAGCGGGGATTTTGTCTTCGATTTTTTTAAAGTTGCCGCCCGCGTAAAGCAGTTTGCCGTCGGAGGCGAGCGCGAAAATTTCGCGGTCGATGTTGACTTTGGCGAAGGTGTGCCACTTCTTGCCGTCCCACCGCGCGAGCCGGTTGGCTTCGATGCCGGGGCTGTCGTCGGATTTATCGACGTAACTAAAATCTCCGGCGACGATAATGTCGTTGCCCATCGCGCACATCGCTTTGACGGTGCCATCGACGCCTTTGCCGAGACCGCTCCACTTGGCGCCGTCCCAGACCGCGACGTTATTGACAACGCGGCGGTCGGCTTTTTTAAAACGTCCGCCGACGTAAAGTTTTCCGTTCACAACCAGCATGATGCTCACATCCGCGCCTTCGAGATCCTCAGCGGTAAAGAGCGGTTCGTTGCGTTCGTTTACCAGCATGTTCGCTTCGCCGGGACTGAGCACGCCTTCCGCGCCCGCTTTCACCGACCCGTCCGCATTGAGCACGGATTTGAGTGAAATCATTTTGGGCGGCGACGTTTTCGCAGCAATAGTATTGACCGCCGAGGCACACAGGCAAAGCGTTAGTAGGAATTTGATTGACGTGGATTTCATTTGATTAAGCGTTTTGATTTTGGAAATGATGAATCAACCGGAAGGCAATCCTTCACTGATTCAAAAGTGCATCAAACCGCGCGTCGGTGAAATGACGCACGGGTGTCATTTTTGAAAATGATTCGGGAATCGTTGGGCGGAGCGGGAAATGAAAGGGTGATGTAACGCGCCGGAGAAAAAATACAAGCAGAAAAAATATACGGGCGGAAACAGAGGCAAGATTAAATCAACCCGTGCTTGAGGGCTTTGGCGACGGCTTCGGATTTCGAATGGACGTGAAGTTTGTCGTAAATCTTGCGGGCGTGATTACGAACGGTATCGAAACTGATAAAGAGTTTTTCGGCAATCGAGGTGAAGTTGTGTCCTTCCGTCAGCAAGGCGAGAATTTGGGTTTCGCGCGGGGTGAGTTGAACGTCGGGTTTCGGTTCGGGTGCGAACTTCATGTAAAGGTCGCTGATTCTTCGGGCGACGGCGGGCGACATCGGCATCCCGCCTTCGGCGGCGTCGTGCACGGCTTGCAGCAAACGGGCGGGCGGCGTGCGTTTCAGTAAATATCCGCTCGCTCCGGCAATGATCGCGCGGCTGATATGATCGTCGTCGTCGAACACCGTCATCATGACGATTTGCGCTGCCGGACATTTTGCTTTCATTTCTGATAGTCCTTCGATACCCGATTTGCCCGGCAAGTTAATGTCCATCAAAATCACGTCCGTCTCCGGCATAAACGCAAGCGCAAGTTCAAGCGATTCATACTTTCCCGTGAGCCTAAACCCGCCGGTCGATTCCAACATAAACGCAATGCCGTCGCGGAAACTTTCATTGTCTTCGACAATGCCGACGCGAATTATTTGAGGTTCAGACATCAATTCAAGATGTTGGGTTCGAGTGTTGGTTAGGCGGCTTAAAAAGTGTGATATAAATATCGCAGGAAATTTCGCCAGTGGAAATGACGCACGGGTGTCATTTAAGAAGGCCGGGCAGTTCGACAAAAAACGCCGCGCCGTGTCCAAGTCCGGCGGATTCCGCCCAGACTTTTCCGCCGTGCAGTTCAACAAGTTCGCGTGTGATATACAGTCCCAAGCCCGTCGACGATTCGCCCGCCGTCGGTTTGGCGGAAAGGCGTTGAAACTTGCCGAACAGTTTTTGCAGATCGCCGCCGCCGAGTCCCTGTCCTTCATCAGCAATGCGAATGAGCACTTTGGGCGACGGGTTTTGGGGCACGGCCTTCACATCGATCTCGATCTTGCCGCCGCGCGGGCTGTACTTGACGGCGTTGGACAGCAGATTCTCGAACACCTCACAGAGTTTATCGGCGTCACCTTCTACAAGGCAATCAGCACCGGCGGTAAAGTGCACCGATTGTTGTTTGCGTTCCGCGCCGCAGTGCAAAGCCGCGTCTCGAAGGAGCAGCGCAACATCAATCGTTTCGCGGCGCAAGTCCGCGCCGTGTCGCTCCGACGCGGCATTGAGCAAGTTGACCGTTTGGCGCAACATTGCTTGTGAAGCGATTTCGATCCGCACGAGCATGTCGGTTTCTTTGGGCGACAGGCCGCTGGACTGCTTGAGCAAATAAGTAAAATTAATGACCGAACTCATCGGGGTTTGTAAATCATGCGCGACGACGTTGAGGATTTCGGATTTGATGCGATTGGCTTCTTCGGCAATCGCGCGTTGGCGTTCGGCTTCGGCGAGCGCGCCAGCGAGTTCAACATTTTTCAGCCGTTCCAGTTCGGCTTGTTTTTTGGTTTGCTCGACCTCGAAACGCACTTGGAGGTTCTTAAAATTGCGGTCGGATTGTTCGTTGAAGATTTCGCTTTTCGCCTCACTGTATTGACGTAAATAAGCGACGGCCTCTTTGAACGCGCCGGTTTTTTCATACAAGCCCGCGAGCAGCTTGAGGGTTTGCGACCGCTCATTTTTCAAGGCGTGCGTGGTGCTCAAGTGCAGCGCGGTTTGCAGCACTTCATCGGCCTCCTCGAAGCGACGGAGTTTGATATACACCTCGCCAAGGCCATGCAGCCGGTGAACTTCGCCTCTGCGATAACCTTGCACGCGGTTGAGTGCGAGACTTTTGCGGTGATAGGTCAGGGCGTTTTCGCAATCGTCCATCAAGTAAAACAACGTGCCGATGTTACCGAGCGCGATAGATTCATTGTTTTTGTCGCCGATACGTTTAGCGAGATTCAAACTTTTCCGGCGGTAGATCATCGAGGTTTCCAAATCGCCGCGCATCTTGAAAACCATTCCGAGATTGTTAAGCACCCGCGCCTCGACGGCTTTGTTGCCGGTCTCCTCGCTGAGTTTCAAACCTTGTTGATAGTAGTCGAGGGCGCGATCCAAGTCGGGGAGTTCTACATAAATATTTCCGAGGTTGTTTAAAGATTCGCTGAGGCCGTGGCGGTCGCCGATAGATTCGCGGAGGTTCAAACTTTCTAATTGAAACTCGAGCGCGCTTTGATAATCGGCGAGGTTGTAGTAGGCGTTGCCAAGGTTGGCGAGGCTGGTAGAAATCGCGCGGGCGTGGCCGAGTTCGGTAAAGAGGGCGAGGCTTTTGCGGTGATGGAGAATCGCGTTGGCATAATCGGCGAGGTCTTTGTACAAGTTGCCGAGATTGTTGAACGAGGCGGCTTGCCCGTAGACGTCGCCAATGGATTCGCGGATCGACAGACTTTTGCGGTAGCACGCCAAGGCTTTATCGGGCGCTGCGGTGTCCATGTACGTCAGGCCGATGAAGTTTAAGGCGTTGGCTTCACCCATTTTATCCGAGAGCGACGCGAATAGCGCAAGGGATTTTTCCAGAAGCGTCAGCGCGGTTGGATAATCGGAAACACTCCATGCACATTTGCCGAGGGTGAGCCACGCTTGCGCTTTTGCCTTGCTCAAGTCCTGATCATTGTTTCCTTCACTTGCGGCAACGCTTTCGCAGAGGCCCAGCGACCTCCGGGCGAGTGATTCGGCGCGCGGCATATCTTTATCCCGCAACTCCCACGCGAGTGTACTCCATGCGAGGGCTTTGGCTGCATCGGTCTCGGCTTCGGCGGAGGCCTTCTCATGGACTTCAAGCATTATTGTATTTATACTTTTTATTTATACAACTCACTGCATCAACGGCGGGGCTGTAGGAAGTAGATATAGTTTTACAAAGAATGCGGGTGAATTCGCCGGGGCGTGAGTAACGGCGTTTCAGGAAAAGTTTAGGCTGGTGAGGTTTCAAAAGAATTCCACTTCTTTGATAGCGGAAGCGTTCAAGCGGCGTTCAATCTCTTCGATCTTGCGGCGGGTTTCGCCGTCGTAAAAATCTTCGCGGGCGTCATCGCTGGCCGGTGGGAAGTATAAATTTTCTTTCAGCAGTTCCAATTTTGTTCGAAGCAGCATCTCGAAGTTTTGGTAGATGATGTAATACGTGCTGCCGCCTTTGAAGTCCCAATAAAGCACGTTGCCTTGCTCGCCAATTTCGCCTTCGGTGTCAATCACCATCACATAGCAACTGTTCCACGACGCAATTTCAACGAAGCCCGATTTCCACTCGCGGCTGGGATCATCCGCCTGAAGCCGTTGCCACTCTTCGGTGGTTCGCAAGATGGCTTGTAACGACATCGCATAGTTTGCTTCGTCGTAACCGAGTTCGGTTTGCTCCGAGACATCGGCGTCGTCAAAATCGGTGGTCATCAACCACTTGTGATACTGATAGAAAATTTCCGGCAATTCCAAGCCGATGGCTTTTTTGAAATGCTCAACCGTCAGCGCACCGTGCTTGGCTCCGCCTACGAACACCGCACCAAACCCCGCCGGATACTGCGTTCGCAGGGTTTGATCGATCTGTTCAATAACCGGACGCAGGTTCATCTTTTGCAAAAAGTAAAATTACGCTTGCGGTTCGCAACCGTCTGGCGCGCATACAGCATCCGCGTTTGTTTGAACCGGTGAAGATGAACCGGGTTGCATTTGCGTTTCCCACGCTTTGTTCAAAGCGAGTAAAAAAGTTTCGGATTCCTGTGCGCCGGAAACGGCGTACTTGCCGCCAAGGACGAAGAACGGTACACCGCGCACGCCGACTTGACGGGCTTCGGCGATGTCTTGCGCCACTTCGGCTGCGAACACATCGCTCTCTAAAGTTTGCCGCACTTCCGCCGCGTTCAGACCAATGTCAGTGCCAAGTTGAATGAGCGTCCGGTGATCGGCGGTATTTTTGCCTTCGGTGAAGTATGCGGCGAAGAGCCGTTCTTCGGCGGCGTCTTGCACACCGTGCTGTTTGGCGAGATGTGAAAAGCGATGCGCATCAAATGAATTGGCAACGACCGCCGCATCAAAATCGTAGGTAAGCCCGACTTGCGCCGCGAGCGCGGTCGCGTGTCCGGTCATTTCGCGGGCGCGGGCTAAGGAAATTCCTTTGCTTTCGGCGAGCGACTGCACAAGGCTCAAGGAAGGATTCGTTTCGAGATCGGGATTGAGTTGAAAGCTTTTCCAAACAACTTCAATGTTTTCCTTGTGCGAGAACTGTGCTAATGCTTTTTCAAACTTCCGCTTTCCGATGTAACAGAACGGACACATCACATCGCTCCATATTTCGACTTGCATTTTTTCAGCGACGGCTTTCGTCATGGTTTCAAAATCATTTATGAGTTTGCTTGCCTCACCGTGTTGAGAAGTCGTTCGGAGAGCAAAGTAATTATTGTACCCCATAAAAGACTGTTGGCAATCAGGGATAGCAAGAACATGTTTTGGGAATTGGGATAACGGAGAACGAATGAGAGTATCGGAAACAAAAAAAATTCTCTCACAATATTTTGCCACATTGGAAAGTAGCTATTGCCGCCTAGTGGAGATGCAAGAAAAAGAATTGCAAATATCGTTAGCATCACGTGCGTGGCCGAAACACCAAAGCAAAGAATAATTTGATACGCTCTGCTCATGTTCTCTACACTTCCAAGTAGCGGATGAATTCTTGTGCTTTGTGCTGCGTGTCGTCGAGCAAGGCGGATTCGTCGCTATGCGAGATGTAGGTAATCACGTAACTGTAGCGTTCGAGCGTGCGTTGCAAGCGGAACGGTTCGAGCGTTTGGAGTTTCATCGTAATCTGCTGCCCTTCGCCGCTCTCAGTCAAACGCGAAGCCACGTTGAGCACGCGGGCGTCGTTCTGCTCGATCAGCCGGATCAAATCCGACATTCTAAATTGATGCGCGGGTACTTCCATTTCGATCACCACGCCTTCGGAGTCCGCAGAAAGCATTTTGCCAACCTTCGTCATCACGTCTTCAAAGAGCACCAGTCCCGCGTAGGTTGCGTCTTTGTCAGCGACGGGAATAAACCGCTGCGGAATTTTTGAAAAGAGTTTCATCGCTTCGTAGGGATGGAGGCCAGCGGGCAGCGTAACCGGAGCGGGCAGAATGAGCGATGAGAGTTGATGGTTGGGCTTTGACTCCAGCATCTCACGGTAGGCGTCAAGATCGCGCTCTAGAATCGAGCCGGTGAGTTTGCCGTCATCCACCACCGGAAGGCCGCCCAAGCGGGCGTCTTCGATGATTTGCTCGGCTTCATCCAAATCATCGGAAGGTCTTAAGAACGGAATATCCGTTCGGACGGTATCGTTAATCATGAGTGAGTGGTTTGATTTATTTATATCACCGCTGCCATACCGCACGCAAAGCGGTTTCCGACACGCATCGCCGAACCGAAAGCCAACCCCGGCGCAAGGCTCTCTCATTGCACAGAAAAAGATGAAAGAAAAATACAGTTGCCAGCTCACATTGTCAACGTTTTCATCTTGCGGCATGACCTCATTCAAAAGAGATAGCAAACATCTTCGGCAATGATCTTCGCTTTAACACCGCCGCCGCCGTAATCGGTTTCGTATTCATCCCGCCATGTTGAATTTTCGGCAGCGGCGCGATGATGATCAATTTATTCACCGTTCTGATTGAGACGTGATTTTTCCGTAAAAAACCTTTGGCTTTCTTACGCGAATGAACTTATATTCACTTGCTTGTTATCACAACCATCGTCATCACGACATCATTGGTTCAAAATATTTTTATCCACCGGCTTTTACAAAACCGAAACACATTTTGATTATGTCCGATACCGCAATGACCGCCGTCCGAATCCACGCCTACGGAGATGCAAGCGTTTTAAAGTATGAAACCGGTGTGCCCCGCCCCGTCATCGCCGAGCACGACGTGCTCGTCAAGGTTCATGCCGTCGCCGTGAATCCGGTCGATTGGAAAATCCGTGAAGGATACATGAAAGATTATCTCAAGCATAAACTGCCGCTCATTTTGGGTTGGGATGTTTCGGGCGTGGTCGAAGAAGTGGGGTCTGCGGTTACAACTTTGAAGGTCGGTGATGAAGTCTACGGCCTCGCGCCGATGGCCAAAGACGGCGGTTACGCCGAATATATTTCCGTCGTCGCTACCGCACTGGTTCAAAAGCCGAAATCACTTTCGCATGTCGAAGCGGCGTCGTTGCCTGTCGCCACACTGACGGCATGGAACAGTTTGTTTGACATCGCCAAACTTCAAGCGGGACAAACCGTTTTAATTCATGGCGCAGCGGGCGGCGTCGGTTCAATGGCCGTACAGCTGGCCAAGTGGAAACAGGCGAAAGTGATCGGCACGGCGTCGGCTAAGAATGCGGAGTTCCTGCATTCGCTCGGCGTGGACGAAGGGATTGACTACACCGCCGTTCCGTTCGAAGACAAAGTGAAAGATGCGGACGTCGTTTTCGATACTGTCGGCGGAGAGACTTTATCGCGGTCGTACGCGGTTGTAAAAAAAGGCGGCGTGCTCATTACCGCCGTCGGCCAGCCTTCCGATGAAGAAGCGGCGAAGTATGGCATTACCGCAGTCAGGTGCGGCGCGGTTACGAGCGAACAGCGTCTCACGGAAATTGCGGTCTTGGCGGATGCAGGGAAAATCAAGCCGCTGGTGCAAACCGTCATGCCGCTTATCGAAGCTGCGGACGCCCATCGCCTCAGCCAAAGCGGACGCACGCGCGGTAAAATAGTTTTACAGATTGTTTAAAGACGGACGAACTTCAACACCCACACGATTAACCGACACGATTATATAGGCACGATGCAACTCAAAGACGAACTCAAAATGACGCAGGACTTCCGGCGCAAGTCGGAGGAAGCCTACCTTGCGATTATCGTAACCTCGAGCCGCCTGACCGATCACGGGGCGTTGATGCACCGCACGCGCGGCCTGACGATGACGCAATACAACATTCTGCGCATCCTGCGCGGCTCGCATCCCGAAACGCTTTCGTGCTCCGACATCATGTCGCGCACCATCGAAAAAAATCCCGACATCACCCGGCTTTTAGACCGGCTCAGCGAGGCGGAACTCATCACGCGGTTTCGATGCGACGAAGACCGGCGCATGGTCAAAACCGGCATCACTAAAAAAGGTCTCGACCTCTTAAAGAAAATTGATAAGGACATGCAGAGTATGCAATCGCCCATCGATGCTTTAACCGAAACTGAACAGGAGACGCTCATCACCCTGCTCGAAAAAATCCGTGGCAGCATTCCGCCGCTGTGTTCCAAATAATTCTAACCGGAGAGAAATTACTATGGCCACCATTTCTGAAACCGCCACCGAGCCCGCATCCGAAAAAATCGTCTGGAGTCGTTTTGCCCTTGCAGTGCTTGCGGCGGCGGGCGCATCGGCGGCGGCGAACGCACTCATTTATTTCATCGCCGCATCGCTCGGCGCGATGCCGCAAAGCGTGCTCACACCCCGCGGAGAGCCTGTTACGCTTGTGCCGGTTGCGGGGAGTTCAATTGTCGGCGTGCTAGGCGGCGCGATTGTATTTGCGTTGCTCGTGTGGCTGACGAAACGCCCGATTTCAATTTTTAGAGTCGTGGCGATGGTCGTCTTGGCCTTATCGCTGCTGACGCCGTTCTCGCTTCCGAACGCGCCGCTTCCGATGATCCTCGCGCTTGAACTGATGCACGTTGCCGCCGGATTGATTACTATCTATGCCTTCACCACGCTTCCCCGCGAAACGGTATTACAGGTATAAAATTTTTCCTTTAACATTTCTATCACGTTTATTTCTCTAATTCTTAAACATCATTTAGATCTCAATGAAAAAAGTAACTCTCTTTTTCGCCGTGCTGCTTACCGCACTTTTAACGGCAAGCACGATCTTCGCACAAACCAACTGGTCGCTCGATCCTTCACACTCGGCGGTTCGCTTCAGCGTTCAGCATTTGCTCGTCAGCGAGACCGAAGGCCGCTTCAAGAAGTTCGATCTTACCGTCAATGCGCCGAAGGCCGAAGATTTCACCGATGCAAAAATTGACCTTATCGTTGACGTCAAGAGCGTTGATACTCAAGACGCCAAACGCGACGAACATCTTCGCACGCCCGATTGGTTCGATGCTGAAAAGTATTCGCAAATCACGTTCAAAGGTAAATCGATGACGAAGACGGGCGAGAAAACCTACAAGCTCTCCGGCGATCTGACGATGCACGGGGTAACGAAACCGATGACGCTCGATGTCGTGCATAACGGCACCGTCAAAAGTCCTTACGGCGGAACGGTGGCGGGGTTCAAACTCTCCGGCGTGCTCAACCGCAAAGACTTCGGCGTGGGCGAGAAGACGCCCGCTGCGGTTGTCGGCGAAGACATTGCTTTTGTTTGCAACATCGAGCTGAACAAAAAAGGCTAACCGGTTTTCAATCGCGGTTGATTGAACTTTGATTTGATGAAAACTAAAAAGCCCTGTTGCAAGACAGGGCTTTTTGTTTGGTACGAAAGGCACATCAACGGCTCTCAAGCGGCACGTACTTTTCGTGCGTCGGGCCGGTGTATTCGGCCATCGGGCGGATGAGACGGTTGTTCGAGTATTGCTCGAGCACGTGCGCCGTCCATCCCGAAACTCTACTGACGGCGAAGATCGGCGTGAACAAATCCATCTGAATGCCCATCAAGTAATACACCGATGCGGAATAAAAATCCACGTTCGGATACAATTTTTTCTCTTGCAAAATGAACGCCTCGATGCGGCGCGACATTTCGTACCATTTCATGTTGCCGATCCGTTCGCCCATCGCCTCCGACATTTTTCGAAGGTGCGTCGCCCGCGGGTCTTCGGTGTGATAGACGCGGTGGCCGAAGCCCATGATTTTTTTCTTTTCCGAAATCGCGCTCTTGATGTATCCGTCGGCGCGGCTCGGATCACCGATCTCGACGAGCATCTTCATCACTTGCTCGTTGGCGCCGCCATGGAGCGGGCCTTTGAGCGCGCCGATGGCGCCGGTGATGGCCGAGTACATATCGGAAAGCGTGGCGGCGATGACGCGGGCGGTAAAGGTCGAGGCGTTGAGTTCGTGATCGGCGTGGAGAATCAAACAGATGTCGAAGAAGCGGACGAGTTCATCGTCGGGCACTTTGCCGGTCAGCATGTAGAGAAAGTTTGCGGCGTGCGAGAGCGACGGATCGGGCTGAACCAAATCGCGTTCGTTGCGGATGCAATCATCGAAGGCGACGATAGTAGCCGTTTGTGAAAGCAGTTTGACCGCCTTGAGATAATTGGCTTCGGGCGTCATGCGTTCGTCGTCGTCGTAAAGTGCCAGTTCCGAAACGGCGGTGCGCAGGGCTTCCATCGGCGGCGCGTTGTTCGGAATCGTATAAAGATGCGCCACGACTTCGCGCGGCAATCTGCGGTGCTGCGAGAGCAATTTGCGGAAGTCGGCCAGTTCGGACTTGTTGGGAAACTTATCGTGCCACAATAGATAAATGACTTCCTCGAAGCACGCGCCGCCGTTTACGATGTCGTGAATGTCGTAGCCGCGATAGACCAAGCGGCCTTCGTCGCCATCGATGAAACAAATCTTGGACGTGGCGGCGACAATATCTTCAAGACCGGCTTTGCCTTGCGACTTCTCCGGCGCGGTGGATGTTGCCGGTGCGGTTGCTGCGGTTGCCGGTGATGTTGAGGATATTTTTTCGGAAGCGGGTTTGTCCGTGGCTTTGCCGTTTCCGTTTTTGACTTCGGTGGCCATATTGTGATTACTCCTTCGAAAGTAGATTTTGAATTTGCGTATCCGTTGCGGTGGCGGGAATTGACATTGCCTATCAATATAAATCCATTGTTCATAAAGACGCAACCGGAATCTTTGCGCAGCGGTTTGCTTACCTTTGCACCGTCAATGCTCCGCTTCTACATGCCATCCTTCTCTTGTAACAACGCATAACAATTCAATCCTTAAACCACAACGACGATGAAAAAAGGTTTGCTCGCCACCGTTAAAGCCAAAGCCGGAAAAGAAAAAGAAGTTTCCGATTTCCTTGCATCCGCCGTAGCCTTAGCCCGCCAAGAAGACAAAACATTGACGTGGTATGCGTTTCAAATCGATCACTCCACCTTCGGCATCTTTGATACTTTTGAAGCCGAAGAAGGCCGCGAGGCGCATCTGGCCGGTGAAATCGCCAAAGCGTTGATGGCTAGTGCTGAAGCGTTACTTTCGGAAGGTCCCAAGATTCAGAAAATCGATGTGCTGGCGACGAAGTAAAAGGTGCTGCTGCGTCCGCTGTAGCAGGAACGAAGGTGCATTCCCAAATGCACCTTGCAATTCAAGACATCACGCTTAAACTTTGATGACGATGGAAAGCCAAGCCACGAAATTCACACCGAGGCAACTGGAACTCCTGCGCATCTTCGCCCGCAATCCGAGCGAACAAGAACTTCTCGATCTTGGCAATCTCATTGCGCGATATTACGCAGGTAAGGCGACCGATGAAATGGACAAACTTTGGGAAGAGCGAGGTTACACCGCAGAGACCATGAAGGAATGGACGCACGCACATTTAAGAACGCCTTATATACCTGAGCATAAGTGAAGATCGTTCTCGATTCCAACGTGCTTGTTTCAATTTTGAAAAATCAATCCGCGATGTGATGTAGCCACCGCATGAGCGGCAGCATCGTGCGGAAGACATGCGCCAGATCGTCGGCAAATTTCGCCTTGTGAATCGCGGCGTCGGTAAAGGGTTTCGAGACGAAAAATTGTTTGTGCTGCAAGTGCTCCAGCATCGGGTGATCTTTGGCGATGCCTTTCGGGGCGGTTTTTAATTTCTCGCCTTCAATCCGCTTAAACATTTTCTTGAAGGCCGCGTCTTCAACAACCTCCAAATACGTTTCAGGATCACCGATGATCGATGCCCGCACGGCCTTCAATTGATCGGGCGTGAGCATATACAATCCGCCGCCCGCGAAGACGCCTTCCGGCTCGATGTGCATGTAAAAACTGATTTGTTCCCCGCGCGGCTTGTCCGACTTGACGTCAAGACTCGCACCGACGTTGGTCTTATAAGGGATTTTGAGTTTGCTGAAGCGGGTATCGCGGTAAATGCGGAAGAGGGCTTTCTTCGGGTCGTAAGAAAACTCCGGTGCGTCGCGGCGCAGTTTTTCGCCGAGCGTGGCGACGAGACACTGCATCGGAAACTTCAATAGCGTATCAAACTGATCTTTGCGCGGCTGAAACCAGTCGCGGCGGTTGTTCTTTTTGAGTTTCTGCAAAAACACCAAGCCTTCTTTCGGGAAACCGGTGAAAGGCGGAAAGAAATCCGCACCGAGTTCATCAAGCGGCGAAAGTTTTGCTGATTTCACGGTCGGCATGTTTAAGCGGGATTTAAGTGAGGTTCAAAAGTTTTTTCAGATCATCATCCGGCACGTTTTGTCCGGTGCGAAAGTCCATCACCTGTCTTCGGGTCTCGTTGAAGAAGTAAGTGAGGTGCACCATCAGTCCGAACACATCATTTATTTCAATCCCTGAGATGATGAAACCCACTTTGAGTTTTGGCACGAGGATTTGGTTGTTCGTTGCGTTGTGGCGGCTTGTTACTTTTTGAAATCCTTCCGCTTGGAGCAGCGACAACATTTTCGGTAAGAGCGAGGTGTAAATACCTTTGCCCTGATGCAGTTTGAAAATTCCGGTGTTCATCATGTAGAACGTCTCGCGGTCGTGTTGCACGCCGGTGAACCAGCCGATCCGCTCGTCGCCTTTGTTGATGAACAGCTGCAGCCGGTACGGTTCACCCATCCGCGAGCCGAGCCGTGTTAGATTTTCGTGTTCGGTTTTGGTGAGGGCGTCGTGCAGATGAAAACTAACTTTGTTTTCAAACACGACGGGACGGCTTTCTTCGAAGAAGATTTTGAAGGCCGAAGCTTCAGCAAGTTCGAATGTGTAGTCGCCGAAAAGAGGCTGCCGCACGCTTTCCATGCTTCGTTAAGTTTACACTTTTTCGATTTCGCGCTTGCCCAAAATGCCCGACGGTTTGAAAAGCAAAATAAGAATGAGGATCGCAAATGCAATCGCATCGCGGTACGTCGGGCTGAGGTAGCCGACGACGAAAGTCTCGACCAATCCCAAAATGAAACTGCCGACGAGCGCGCCCGCAATGTTGCCGATGCCGCCGAGCACCGCCGCCACGAAGGCTTTCAAGCCCGGCAAGATGCCCATCAGCGGATCGATGGAAGGATAGTTCAAACTGAACAGTACGCCTGCGGCGGCGGCGAGCGCGGAGCCGAGCGCGAAGGTAAAAGAGATGACGACGTTCGTGTTGATGCCCATCAAACTTGCAGCCTGCACGTTGTAACTCACCGCGCGGATTGCGGTGCCGAGTTTGGTTTTGAGCACGATGAAGTTGAGCAGCAGCATCAGAAAAATCGCCGTGCCCAAAATAATGAGTTGGTGATTGCTGATGACGAGCGGCTGGCTGATCACATTGACGCTTGGAATAATCTGCGGAAAGCTGCGCGGCGTTGCGCCGAAAACAAGTTGTCCGCCGTATTCAAACAGCAGCGATACACCGATAGCCGTGATGAGCACCGTCAGGCGCGGGGCGTTGCGCAAGGGTTTATAGGCCAAGCGTTCGACCGTTACGCCAATCGCCGCACAGATGATCATTGAAGCGATCAGGGTGATGATGAAGGCAATGACGGGATTGTTCGGCATCGCGCGTTGAAGCATCGGGCCGAGATAAAAACCGCTATACGCACCGAGCATATACACATCGCCGTGCGCGAAGTTGATGAACTTCAAAACGCCGTAGACCATCGTGTATCCGAGCGCGATGAGCGCATAGACGCTGCCCAGCGACAGGCCGTTGATCACTTGCTGAAGAAACTCGTTCATAGATTCAAAAATGTTTCGCCGTCATCACGGGTTGTCTTTCGTTTGCCGTCATTGCCGTTGTGAGCGTTAGCGAAACCGGGTTTCGCAGGCGAGAATGACGAAAAAGTCTAAACCGGAATGACGGCAAAAATGAGCGTGTAGGTTGGTTATGAAAAAATTAAAAGCCGGTACAAGCGTTCCTCCTTTGCCGCCTGCACCGACTTCACCTTAGGGAAAACTTTCAGGGCATCACGGATTCAACCGGCACGAAACCGCTGCCTTTGATTTGCAAAACCACGAGCGGCTTATTCGCATTGCGGTTCTCATCAATCGTGATGCTGCCGGTTACGCCCGGAAAGTTTTTGATTCCGGCTAGCGCGTTGCGAATGTCCTCCGGCTTTCCCGTCTTAGATTCCTTGATGGCTTCAACGATAATTTTTCCGGCGTCATAACCCAAGACGCCCATCGCATCGGGCACGGTGCCGAAAAGTTGCTTGTATTTATCGACAAAATTTTTGACAACAGGCGTTGTATCATTTACCGACACGTGGTTTGAAAAATAGCAGCCCTCGAGCGCGTCGCCCGCCGTCTCAATCAGCACCGGCGAATCCCAGCCGTCGCCGCCGACAATCGGGACGTTGATGCCGAGTTCTTTGGCTTGACGGGCGATGAGCGCGACTTCGGTGTAATACGCCGGCAGGAAAATCACTTCGGGGTTTTTGGCTTTGATGCTGGTCAGTTGCGCTTTGAAATCTTTGTCGCCGCTGCTGAAGGCCTGCTCTTCCAAAATCTCACCGCCGAGTTCCTTGAACTTCTTCGTGAAGGCTTCCGAAAGTCCAATCGAATAATCCGACTTCACGTCTTTTAAGATCGCGGCCTTTTTCTTTTGCAACGTTGTGGCGGTGAACTTCGCCATCGCCGTGCCTTGGAACGGATCGATGAAGCAAATGCGGAAAACATAGTCTGCGCCTTCGGTAACTGTAGCGTTGGTTGAGGCGGGCGTCAGGAGCGGGATTTTATTTTGCTGGGCAATCGGTTTCGCCGCCAGCGTGCGGCTTGACGCCACTTCGCCGAGTACAGCGACAACTTTTTCTTGGTTGATCAGTTTCGTTACAACCGTTGCCGCTTCGCCCGCTTTGGTTTGATCGTCGAGCGTAATCAAATCGATTTGTTTGCCCAAGACGCCGCCCGCCGCGTTGGCTTCGTCAATCGCCATCTTCACGCCGTTCGAGCACGAGATGCCGAAGGTGGCTTCTTTGCCGGTGATAGAGGCAAACTGTCCGATTTTAATGCGGTCATCTTGCGGCGCGCAGCCGGAAAGCATCGTGAGCAGGGTAAAGAGCAGGAAGGAGGAAACGAGGTCAGAGCGTTTCGGTGAGTACATCAGACTGTGAAAAGTTTAAGATTGAGATAACGTGCTTAAAAATCTTTAGTGCTTGATCTTTGGTGCTTGACAGTCTTTGAAGTCTTTGCGACCCCGACTTCTTCGCAACGATTTGACATGCAAGGCGGTGAAGATACTGCAAATTCTCAGCCGTGCAAAAGCCGCACGGTACAATCGGGCGCAATTGGTTACGAACAAAAAAAATGGTAGCATTGCAATCCATTTTTTAAAGAACACCTGCTCTCAAACTTTTTATATCCGCACATGTCCGTACCGGCGACGCACGGCTACTACCGCTATCCGACCCTTTGCAAGGATTCCCTCATTTTCACCTGCGAAGATGATCTTTGGCACGTACCCGTTTCCGGCGGCACGGCGCGCCGGATAACCTCCGGCCTCGCCGAATGCGCCTTCCCCGCCCTTTCGCCCGATGGCTCGCTCGTCGCTTTCACCGGACGCGAAGACGGGCAGCCCGAAGTGTATGTGATGCCCACAGAAGGCGGCCACCCCAAACGCCTCACTTATCTCGGCGGACAAATTACGCGCGTGCTCGGCTGGCACGATGGCCGGATAATTTTTACAACCAACGCGCGCCAAGCCTTCTTAAAATTTCAGGAACTCCATGCCGTTTCTCCCGATGGCGGCGGCGAACCCGTGTCGCTCGGTCTCGGACACGGCATGTCGATTTCTTTCGGCCACGGCAATCGCGCTGTCATCGGGCGCAACTCGGCGGATGCAGCGCGGTGGAAACGCTACAAAGGCGGTACGGCGGGCGATATTTGGATTGATGCTTCAGGACACGGACAGTTCTCGCGGCTCAATCAAGCCATGAACCTGCGCGGCAACCTCATCTCCCCGATCTGGATGACGACGAAGCAAGGCGACCGCATTTATTTCGTCAGCGATCACGAAGGCGTCGCAAATTTTTATTCCGTTTCGCCGGAGGGCACCGCGCTGCGGCGACACACGCATCACAGCGACTACTTCGTCCGCTACCCGCAGCCGGATGCCGCAGGCGACGGCAAAATTGTATATCACGCGGGTGCCGATCTTTACACACTCGATACCGCGACCGACACCGTAACGAAAGTTGATGTTGCGTTTCACAGCCCGCAGACGCAGCGAGGTCGTAAGTTTGTCAGTGCCTCACAGTTTTTGGAAGATTACTTCTTGCATCCCGAAGGTCATTCACTCGCCCTCACCTCGCGCGGAAAGTTTTTCACAGCCGCCGTCAATGAAGGCCCCGCCACGCAGTTCGGCACCCCGTTCCATCAGGGACACGCGGTTCGTTACCGGCTCGCGCAGTATTTGCACGACGGCGAGCGCGTCGCCGTGCTCTCGGATGCGAGCGGCGAAGAAGCCTTAGAGATTTATGGCGAACACAATCGTGCGGAACATCAGTTTGATAAACTCGACGTTGGCCGCGCGATTCTGATGCTCGCTTCACCGAAAACAAATCACGTACTGATTACGAATCACCGTCAGGAAGTATTGCTTGTCGATGTTGATAAAGGCACGCTAAAGCAAATTGATCACAGCAGCGCGCGCCGCATCGAAAGTGCGGCGTGGTCGCCCGACGGACGGTACATCGCCTATCCGCTGCCGCTCAGCAACGAGAAAGCCGCAATGAAAATCTATGACGTCGAAGCAGGCGTTGCACATACCGTAACCGAGCCGCTGCTCACGGACTTCGCCCCGTCGTTCACGCCCGATGGAAATTATTTGTGCTTGCTCTCGCAGCGCGTCTTTGATCCGGTGTATGACAACCTGCACTTCGATTTAAATTTTCCGAAAGGCACGAAACCTTATCTGCTGCCGCTCCGCAGCAGGCTCGCCTCGCCGTTTCTGCTCAGTCCCAAGCCGCCAGCGAAATCGCCGGTGAAACCGGACGGCAACGGCTTGAAACCGAACGACATGAAGGCGAACGACGACGGGACGCACGCGGCGGAAACCGCTCCGAACGACGTTCCGGGTGAAACGAAGTATGAAATCGAATTCGATGGCATCTTACAGCGGCTTGTTGAATTTCCGGTTGTCGAAGGCCGCTACGAACAACTCGCCGCAGGGCATACGAAAATTTTCTTTTCGCATTTCCCGATTGAAGGCGCGATGAAATTAGGCCGGAGTACGGCGCGCACCGACGGCACGCTTTCGGCGTTTAACTTCGCAGAGAAGAAAACCGAAGTCATCGCCGAAGGCATTACCGATTTCAAACTTTCGGCGGACGCCCGAACGCTCGCTTACCGCGCGGGTGAAAAACTCGTCGTTGTTTCCGCTGACGAACCATCAGTGCCCGCCATGTTTGCCGCGATGAAACCTCCCGAAAAACCCTTTGATTTTTCGCGGCTCAAACTTGCCGTTGAACCCGTCGCCGAGTGGCAGCAGATGTACCGGGAGGCATGGCGGTTGCAGCGAGATCAGTTCTGGACGCCGGACATGTCGGGCGTCGATTGGCCGCAAGTCTATGAACGGTATTTACCTTTGATCAGCCGCGTCGCCTCACGCTCCGAATTCTCCGACGTGATGTGGGAAATGCAAGGCGAACTTGGGACGTCGCATTGTTACGAGCAAGGCGGCGACTACCGTCCCGAACCGAAATACTTTCAGGGCTTGCTCGGCGCGGAAATCAATTTTGATGTTGTAAAAAACACTTACCGAATTACAAGCATCGTGCGCGGCGA
>JACMJS010000126.1 GCA_014380515.1 Chlorobiales bacterium | reverse complement strand
TTCGGTTTGGAATACGGCGTACTCGATTGGCTCACGCTCCGTTTGGGTTACACCCGCACCAATAGTGCCATCACCAACACGGCAAAGACGGAAATCGCCGCCTCTGGTGCTATCCCGGCCTCGAACAGCACGACGACGACCGTCAATCCGAACGGCGTTTCGGGCAACTCGTTCAGCGAGTATGCCTCGTTCGGTACCGGTTTCCGCATCGGCGATTTGAATCTGGACGTCTCGATTGCCAACTCGTTCTTCAAGAACGGTCCGTGGGTCGTCGGCGGCGGATCGACCTCGCCGCTCTTCGGCCAGATGTCGGCGCACTTCAGTTTCTAAACAGGCAGTTTCTAAACTGACGCTTTGAAATCTCCGGCGAAAAAAAAGTCAAGACCGTGCCCGTGAAAACGGGCATTGTCTTTTTAAATTGCCTGCACCAGATGCTTCATACCGTTTGATACGGAAACGTAAATGTGCTTTCGTAGGGGAAACCCTTGTGGTTGCCCTCGAAGACAAGACGGGCAACCACAAGGGTTTCCCCTACATATCCGTGTGAGATGTTTATCTTTCACCAACTTTTTTGAACCGCTTCAAACCGAACACGCACCATGACGATGAAAGCCTTACGGCGCAACGAACGCTTTATCACCGATGCCAAGGGAAACCTGGCTGCGGTCATTTTAGATATTCGCACGTATCACAAACTTTTAGATGAACTTGAAATGCGGGAGGACGTGGAAGATTACCGCAAAGCCAAGGCCGAAACACAGGCCGATTTTGATTCGGGTAATACCGTATCGGTCGAAACTTATTTCGAGAAACGCTTTGGACGCAAGAAACGGAAATGATGTATCACGTGGTGTTGCCTTCCAAAGTCCAGAAACAATTAGATAAGTTGCCGGACAAAATTGCGATGCAACTCGAAACGCATCTACTTGCGCTTCGGATGAATCCACGTCCGCAGAACTCTATCAAACTGGAAGGTGAAGAATCCTATCGGTTGAAGAGCGGCAACTACCGTATTATTTACGACATCAACGGACATCAACGATAAAGCAAAGGTTGTCAGCATTCGTCTGATTGCCGATAGAAAAGACGCTTACAAAAAGCGTTGAACCATCACTACAAAACTTTGAATGAAACACACGCCGCTTGTTTGGTTTTGCTGCTTTGCCCTAATCATTTCTGCTGCGCCCCGCACGACGCTCGCCTCAGAGCCGCTTGCTTCTGAGAAAGGCGGAAAAAAAATCTCCGCCGTCGAGGCCGCCCGCAATGCCTTGTGGCAGCAAGCGGAAGTTATTGCGAACACCGTCGTCGTGAAATACAAAAGCGCGGCGAAAGGAAACGCTGCGTTACAAGCGCGCTTGAAATCGTTCGGCCTCGTTGCGGAAATTCAGATGTTCAATCTGCCGGTCGGTGAACGGTTGCAGCGTCAGGGCGAAGGATTATCGCGCATCAAACTGCTGCGATTTAAAAGTGCGATGGATGCCCGCCGCATCGCCGCCGAACTTTGCAACGATGCCGCGATTGAATACGCCGAACCGCGCTTTCGCCGCAAACTCGCCTTCGCGCCGAACGACCCGTTCTTCGCCGACGGTTCATCGTACTGGCTCACGAAAATCGAAGCCGCGGCAGCGTGGGACATCACAACCGGCAGCGGCGTGCTCGTCGGCATCGTCGATTCCGGCGTGCAAACCGATCACCCCGACCTCGATGCCAACATCGAACGCAACGCCGCCGAAATCCCCAACAACGGCCTCGATGACGACGCCAACGGTTACATCGATGATTATATCGGTTGGGACTTCGGCGGCGCGAACCACTTTCCGGGCGACGCCAACACCGGCGACAACGATCCGAACGAACCCGTGCCTTATCACGGAACGCACTGCGCGGGCGTTGCGGCGGGCGTAACGAACAACAGCATCGGCATTGCATCCATCGGCTACAACTCGCGCATTCTCGCTGTCAAAGCGGGCGTCGATGCCGCGCAGCCGGAAGATATTTTTTGGGGCTACGAAGGCGTGCTTTATGCAGCGGAGCGCGGGGCGAAAGTGATTAACTGTTCGTGGGGCGGCTTCGGTTATTCACAGGCGGAGCAGGATTTGGTTACTTACGTAACCGAAGTCAAAGGCTCGCTCGTTGTCGCCGCCGCCGGAAATGACGGTGCGGACAACGACCTCAGGCCGTTCTACCCGTCGGCTTACCGGCACGTGCTCTCCGTCGGCGCGACGGGTCAGACGGATGTGAAAGCGAGTTTCTCGAACTACGGCGTGCAGAACGTGGATTTGGTTGCACCCGGCGACGACATCCGCAGTACATGGAAACCGAGCACGTATAATTTCCTTGACGGCACGTCGTTTTCCGCGCCAATGACCGCAGGTGCCGCCGCACTGATTATGAACCAATTTCCAACTTACACGCCGGAACAAGTCGGCGAGCAATTGCGCATCACGGCGGATAACGTGGATGCCTTGAACGGATCATTCACCGGAAAACTCGGACGCGGACGTTTGAACGTCCGGCGCGCGTTGCAGGAAACCGCGTCAACCGCCGTGCGGCTACTCTCCGCCGAACTCCGCGATGCGAGCGGCGACGGCTACCTTGACGCGGGTGAAAGCGTAACGGTGAAACTCACGTTCAAAAACTTTCTCGCCGCCACCGCAAGTTCGGTGAATGTGAATGTCTCCGCCATAAGCGGCAGTGTAACGCTCGGTACGGCGGCGTTCGCGCTCGCGCCGATGTCAGCCCTCGAAACCGATTCGGGCGAAGTGCAATTCACGGTTCAAGGCGGCGCGACGGTCAATGAGTTCGCCGATTTTTCCGTCGGCATTTCATCCGGCGGATACATCGACAACGCACGATTCAGCGCGCTCTTGCGCGCCAACTATCTGACGCTGCAAAGCACGGGTAGCACTCTTGACCTCAGTTTCAACAACCGCGGCAACTTGGGCTACGATGGCACGGAGGAAACGGGTCCCGGCGTCGGGCTGCTTTATAACGGCAATCAACTGCTGTTTGAAGGCTCGCTGATCGTCGGCACGTCGGCATCGAGCGTTGAAGATGTCGCGCGGGCAAACGGCTTTGTGCAGTCGCAAGATTTCGCCGCCATAACTCCGCCGCAGGTTTTCGGCGCATCGCTCCTCGCAAGTGCTGAAGGCCGCGCACGTTTCGATGACTCGCCCGTCAGCGGCGCACGGCTGGGACTGAACATCATACAATCCGTTTATCTTTTCGCCGCGCCGCCCGATACGGGTTACGCCGTCGTCGCTTACCGCATCATCAATACATCCGGCAGCACGTTGAGCAATTTTCATCTCGGCTTCCTGATGGATTGGGACGTGATCAATTTCGCCGCGAATGAATCGGGCTTCGACGCCGTGAGCAATACCGGCTACACGAAAAATCCTGCGGCAAATGTTTACGCCGGAGCAAGCCATTTGGACAACGCCGGTACGGGCTTCAGCATGTTACTCAACGACAACATCACCGCTCTCTCCAAATCCGACAAGTGGAATTTCATTACCGCCGCCCCGCCTTCGGGCACGCTTTCCGGCGACGCGGTGAACTTCGTCGGCGCGGGGCCTTTCACGATTTCTACCGGCGACACGCTCACCACCGCCTTCGGCCTCGTTGCCGGTACAGGCTTGGAAGCGTTTCGCACAAACATCTCGCTCGCCAAAACAAAATGGACGTTCATCAAACCGCAATTGCTCGCCTCACCGGAAGAGACGCAACCGCAACCGCAAGTCTTTCGCTTGGAGCAAAACTATCCGAACCCGTTCAATCCGAACACCGTGATCAATTATCAATTATCAGCGAACAGTGAAGTCAACTTGAAAGTCTATGACGTGTTGGGACGCGAAGTGGCGACCCTTGTAAACACAAGGCAAGCGGCGGGAAAGTATGCGGCGCGATTCAACGCTTCGCGCTTCGCATCAGGAATTTATTTCTACCGGTTGCAAGCAGGAAGTTTTGTCGAAACCAAAAAAATGTTGCTCGTCCGATGAACCAGACGCTGGCAAAGTCGCCGCTGGAGAAAGCCGCCGTTTATTGGGAACTGATGCGGCCATCGACGACGTGTTTATTTTTCTTGGGCATTTTGCTGGGCGCGGTCGTCGTGGTTGATTGGCAAGCGGCGTTGAGCGTGAAAGGCCTGCTCGCCGCACTGTCGGGCACGCTCGTCGGCAGCGCGAGCAACGTGATCAACGACGTGTTCGATATGGACATCGACCGCATCAACAAACCACAGCGACCGCTCGTCAGCGGGCGGATGAATATCTCGGAAGCAAAGTCGCTTTGGATCGCGCTCAACATCACAGGCGTCGCGCTCGGATTTTTCGTTTCACTGCCGAACGGCATCATCGCAAGCGTTTCGGTAGTGATTCTTTATCTCTACAGTTCACAATTCAAGCGGCAACTTTTCATCGGAAATCTGGTTGTGGCGATGGTCGTCAGCACCGGGCTTGCATATGGCGCGGTGGCGGTCGGTACGCTCGGCGATGTATGGTTTCCGATTGCGCTGGCGTTTTTGCTCAACGTCGGACGCGAGATTGTCAAAGATTTGGAAGACACCGAAGGCGACCGCGCGGGCGGCGCCGATACGATTCCCGTTCGCTACGGCAACACCGCCGCACTTGTGTTGATGACAATCGTTTTTACAACGCTCATTGCCATCTCGTTCGTGCCTTATTTGACGGGCGTCTACGGGCGATGGTATTTGTTTTTGATGACGCCCACCACCGACGCCATCATTCTTTTTACCATCATCCGTGCGTGGCAGCTGCAAACGAAAGAAAATTTTTACCGGCTGGCCGTGCTGCTCAAAGTCGCCATGCTCACCGGCATCATTTCCATCGCCCTCGGCAAACTGCAGTAGTGGTTTGATGGAGTAAGCCGACGGCTTTGAATTGAGTAAGCCTAGGGCTTGAAGCGGGAATGACGGAAGAGAAAAATCCTGAAGCGTAACCTTTGATGAAGAGTACTCGAAAATTTTTTTTGTTGCTATGGCTGACGGCAACCGCGAACATCGCAACCGCGCAGACACCTGGTTGGAATTTGGATACCGCGCGAACTACCGTCGGCTTCAGCATCGGCGCGATGTTCTCAAAGACGGACGGAAAGTTCACGTCGTTTTCCGGCACGCTTCAGACCGGCTCATCATCCGATTCGGCAAACTTTGAAGATGCGTCGGTATCCGTAACGATTGCGGTTGCAAGCATCGAGACGGGCATCGGGCTGCGCGACGAACATCTCAGAGGCGGCGATTATTTCGATGCGGAAAAATTTCCGCTCATCGCTTTTCGAAGTACCCGCTTCAAACTTACCGGCGAAAAAACATACAGCGTGCGCGGCTATCTGACCGTGAAAGGTATTACGCGCGAAACCGATTTGACTGCAACACTCATCAAGCGTTCGGACACGCACGTCATTTTTAAAGCGACGGGAAATTTAGACCGGGCGGCCTACCGCGTCGGTGCAGGCGGGATTGGCTTGGGCAGGGAGGTCGAGTTAACCTTCACCGCGGAATTTGTGAAGCCGAACAAATGACGTTATTTCACTTGCCAGTCATATGCGTTGAAGAGGACGGCGAGCATACTCACTTCGGCGTTTGTGATGCGGCGGTTGAAACCCTCGAGTTCATCGTAGTAATACAGAAACGTGCGCGGTTGCTCTTCGTGCAAAATCCGTTGAAACTCCCGCCAAAGTTTTTGCTCATCTGTTTTTGCTTGCGGCGTGCCGAGCGACTTCACGACGGTATCCAGCCGCGCGCTCTGAAAACACGCCGAGTTGAACGGCGACTTTTTAAAGTCCGAGTTCCAGATGATGAGTTGAAACGGCAAGGTCTCGGCTGAAAGTCCTGAGATCGCCGCATCGTATCGCAACTCCGGTGCGTTTTGATTTCTTGAGAAGACCACCGGCTCGGCAAATTCCAACTTGCATTCGATCCCGATGTCTTTCAAGTTCTGCTGAATGATGGTCGCCGCGTAGTTGCGACGCGCGTTGCCCGTCAAACTCCACAGCGTAAATGCGAACGGCCTGCCGTCCTTTTGCAACTTGCCGTTTGAACCCGCCGTCCAGCCCGCTTCCGCAAGCAACTGCCGTGCCTTATCAGGATTGAAGCCATAGCCATGCAGCGATGTATCGATGATTGTTTGATATGCAGGCGAAAGCGATGTGTTGACGATGTGCCCGTAATCCTGCATAAAGCCGTCGATGATCGCTTGACGGTTGATGGCGTAGGTCATCGCTTGTCGCACGCGCTTATCACCGAAAAAAAAGTTCGGTTTGATCACGCCTTTGTTTCGATACAGGTCGCCGTCGATGTTGAGCCACACGATGCTATCGAAGTAGCGGTTGCGCACCGTCTTGATGTCAATTTCAGGATTCGATGTTTGCAAACCCGCCGCATCTTTGGGCGCAAGGCCGCCGCCCGCCATCATCACATCGATGCTACCCGTGCGCAGTTCCGTGAGCCGCGTGGTGTATTCGGGAATGACGCGAAAGATCATTCGCTTCACCGTCGCCCTGTGCGGCAGCACTGACGCAGGGTTCGAGACGAGCACCAACTCGCGCGACTTCGACCAGCGTTCAACCTTAAACGGCCCCGCCACGACGGGCGTGAGATTCACCGGATGCGTTCGCAACAGACGCGGCGGGATGGATTCAAAAATATGTTTGGCGACGGGCATCAAATCATAAAAATGATCGAGCACAATCGCCGCCGCCAGCGAGCGGTTGAAATGCAAAACGAGCACGGTATCCGACGGCGTTTCGACGGCGCGCTCAAAATCAATTTGACCTTTGGCTCCCAGTAGCAAGTCGTCCAAGTAATGTTGCCGCGTGCTGGCGACATTTGTATCGGCGTAAAGTCGGTAGGAAAATTTTAAGTCCGCACTCGTAACCGCAACGCCGTCGCTCCACTTGGCATCGCCGCGAAGGGTGAAGGTTGCCGTTTTGCCGTCCTCCGAAAATCGCCACGACGTCGCAAGGCTCGGCCCGTAACCAAGTTCGCCCGTCGCTGCATCAAACTTCGGCCTGACGAGCGTCGGAAAGAGCAGCGTACATACCTCGCGCGAAATCGATAATTGAATCAGCAGCGGATTAAGATGATCGAAATCCGATCCGACGCCGACGACGACCGTTTCGCCGCGCGTTGCACCCGACGGCTGCGAAGCCTTACCGCAAGCGGCAACAGAGACGCCGATGCAAATAACAGCGGAGATGCGAAGGAAAAAAACGAAGAAACATGCGCGGCAAAATGACATCGGAAAATATTGAGGTTATAAATTTTTCTGCATCCAAAGTTCCGTCAGCGTGGCGAGCCAAAGCCGGAGGTAGGTGCGGTAGCTGCGCGGCGATTCATCCGAGCCGCTCCAGAAAGCGTGCATTTGTTTCGAGAGTTCGGCGTAGTCAAAGATGCCGCGTTCGCGCACGGCTTGCTCCGTCAAAGTATCCCTGATGACCTCGCGGAACTTTCCCGTGCGCATCCAGATGGCGAGCGGAAAGACGAAACCCATTTTTTTGCGGTGTACGATTTCCGGCGGGAGCAAATCGGAAAAGGCATCGATTAAAATTTTCTTGCCGGTGGATTTTGAATCGCGGTCGATCTTGAATGATGACGGCAACCGCATCACAAATTCGGCGAGCTTGTGATCCAAGAACGGCACACGGACTTCGAGCGAATTGATCATGCTCATTGCATCGGTGTCGCGGAGCAATGTGTTCATCATGTAAAATTTCAGCTCAAGCAAACTCACTTCGCTCAATTGATCTCGTCCGGCACGCATCTGAAAAATATCTTTCACTGCCGCGCGGTATCGATCCAATGATTGGATTTGAAGGTCTTTGAACGCTGCGGAAAAAAAACGTCGGCGTTGGGCTTCGCCGGAAATGGCGCGGATGTTGTAAAGATGCGCCGTATCGCGGTAGCCGCCCATGGCGCCCGTCGCGCCTTTCCACAGCCACGAATCCTGAACGGAAGCAGGCAATGAGGATTCAACCTGCGAAAATAAATTTCCGGCAAAAGCGGGCACAAGATTCGTGAAGCCTTGCAACGAGCGAAGTTGCTCGAGAAACTTGAAAGATGTGTATCCGGCGAAGAGTTCATCGGCGCCCAACCCCGAAAGAGCGACGGTGGCGAAAGGCCGCGTCGCCTTAGAGACCGCGTAGGTATTGAGGCCATCGGCGGAAGGTTGATCGATACCGGAAACGATTCTATCAAGATCGTTCAGCACGTCGGTTTCGGTGAGAATGAGTTCGGTATGCGCCGTGCCGTAACGTTCGGCCACTTGACGTGCGTGATGCGTTTCGTTGTAAGCGTTGCCTCCGGCCTCGAACCCGATTGAAAAAGTTTTCGTCCGTTGTCCCAACTGCTGCATCGCGGCAACGATGAGCGACGAATCAATCCCGCCCGAAAGAAACACGCCCAGCGGAACATCGCTGATGAGATGTTTTTCCAAAGCCTCGAAAAAAAGCGAACGCAATTCCGCTTTCGCGTCGCCGTAAGAAAGTCGGTGCGATGTATGGCCGTTTGAAACCGGCGACTGTTCAAACGCCGGTTGCCAATACCGCCGCTGCGACATCTTGCCGCTTTCAATCGTGAGCGTGGTTGCCGCATTCAAATTGAATACCCCGCTGATCATCGTTTCCGGTTGCATCACCGAGCCGGTTTCGAACAATGTGTTGAGTGCGTTCGCATTGAGCCGCTTCTCGGTAAGGCCGGACGCGAGAATGCCTTTGAGTTCGGATGCAAAGACAACGCCTTGAGAAGTTTCCGCGTAGTAAAGCGGCTTGATGCCGAAGCGGTCGCGGGCGGCGAATAATTTCTTTTCCTGTTTGTCCCAAAGGATAAACGCAAACATCCCTCGCAGTTTTTCAACGCAGCGTTCGCCTTCGGCGGCGTAGAGATTTAAAATCGTTTCGGTGTCGCTGTGGGATTTGGGCGTGAAGCCTTTGGCGGCTAGTTCGGCGTTCAGTTCACGGTAGTTGTAAATCTCGCCGTTGAAAATGATGACGTAGCGTTCGTTGCGGCTGTGCATCGGTTGGGCACCGGCGGCGGAAAGATCGATGATGGAAAGCCTGCGATGGCCGAGCGCGATGCGATCATCCATAAAAATGCCGTCGGCGTCGGGGCCGCGGTGTGCCATGATGTTGGTCATCGCAACCGTGCGCTCGCGGGCGTCGTGCTGTGAATGAACAGCGTTGGAATAAATAGCGGCGATTCCGCACATAATGAAACGTAAAGTTTAGTGAGCCGCAGCAGTCAGCACGGTCAATGTTTCCGCAACACATTTTTGCCAAGAAACACTTTCGATGCGCCGCAATCCCGCATCGATAAATTTGTTTCGCAACGCTTCATCGGTAAGCATTTGCTGCATTGCCGATGTAAGCGCGGCGACGTCGGTTGGATCGCACATCAAGGCGCACGAGCCGTTCAAAGTGATTTCGGGAAACGAATGTACGTTCGCACAAACGACCGGCGTGCCCGCCGCCCATGCTTCAAAGAGCGGGTTGCCGAAACTTTCGTAGCCGGAGGGATAGGCAAAAAGAGCGGCGTACTTATACAAGTATTTCAATTCTTCATGCGGCAAATGTCCGGTGAAAATCACTTTGCCTTCGAGATGAAGTTCGCTTACAAGTTGCGAAAGTTCCGCTGCATATGTCTCGAACGCATTGATGCCTTGCCCCGCAATGACGAGTTGTCCATCGAAACCATGTTTGAGCAGTTCGGCAAACGCAAGGATGAGTTTGTCTTGATTTTTATATCGCCACAAGGCCGATGCATAAAGAATAAATCTTTTCGTGATGCCGAACTTTTGCATGACCGCCGCGCGCTTCGCTTCGGCGTAATCGGTTTGAAACATTTCCTTATTGATGCCATGCGGCACGACGAAAATCTTCGCGGCCCGGGTACCGACAAACTTTACGACGTCGTTTTTAATATCCTGCGACGGCGTGATGATCGCCTGCGAACGCTTGGCTGACGGCGGGGTGAGCAAGCCGCGAAAAATTCGCCGCGACCGCGCGACCGCTTCGGGATAATGGTAGTAGAGCATACTGCGAATCGCCACAACCGTCGGCTTCGGCGAAAGGAGCGACGCAAAGTTGCCCGGAAAATAAACGACATCAAGACCTGAGAAAAGTAATTGAACGGGCAGCACCACTTGCTCGCCGAATACTTTCGCCGCGGATGTGCCGCCGGAGAACGGCACGGAAACAACCGTGATGTGCTCGCCCAAAAACTTTTCGATGAGAAACGCTTCGCCCGCCGTAATGAAAATTTTCAGGCGGTGCGGATAATGATGCTCGCGGTTGAAGGCTGCAAAAGCCGCAACGAAGTTGATGAAATAATTTCTGCCGCCGCTGTCTTTGGACACTTCGCCCAATTGTACGAAACCGATGTTCATTAAAGCATGAAAGAAATTCAAAGTATGATGCTCGCCGCTTCAAGAGACGTTCAATTTACAGTGATGGCTTCGGAAAACCGGCTCTCGGTGCCGAAGAAGTCGACGGTCGTCAGAAAAAAAACATCGCCGGTCGTTGCATCGATGGTAACGGAATCCGCGGCGATGTTTTGCACCAGCGGACGCGAGCGTGAGTAAGATTGCTTGTAAAGATTAAATGCCCTTGCATTTTCCGGTCTGCGCCATACCAGTGTAAGCTGCGCTGCCGAGCGGCTGAGGTTAAAACTCACGGGCGGTTGAGGCGGTTGATTGCTTTTCCACGTCATCGGAGGCGGCACGGCGAGCGAATCAAAAAGCACTTCAACATCAGCGATGCTTTTGTAAGGATAAAAAATCACACCGTTCGCTCCGGCCTCACGCGCGATGGCCACTTGCTGCGGCCACTCGGCTTTGACCGCAGGCTTATATGTACCGATGCCGATGTAAAGATGCCGTCCGTTTTTGTGCTCGCCCCAATCTTTGGCGAGTGATTCAAAAGCCGGATTAAACTTGCGCTGCGTCCGCTCGGCGTCCGTCGTGATGCCGGTGTGAAAATAAATTTGCGGCGCGAGGTAGTCGGTTTTCTTGCGCTCCGTCCATGCCCGCGAATCCTGATACACATCGCTCACGCTTTCCATCGCCGGTTCACGATCCGCACGGCGATAGACGCCAATCGGTGTAACTCCAAATTTCAAGTACGGCTTGATCATTGCCAGCGTGTCAGAAAGCGCGGCGACGAATTGATTGATCGTTTCCCGCCGCCAATCGGCCAAAGACAACCGGAAAGGATTATGTGCGATGAACTCGGAACTATCGGGAAAATTTTTATCGGGGTAGCGAAGGTAATCGTCCAATTGAATACCATCGACATCATACCGCGCGGCAAAATCACTGATGAGCGTGATCAGATGCCGTTGCACCGCCGGATGTGCGGGGTTCAAAAAAGGTTCGATCACTGGTGATGAAGCTGGTTGCGGCGCGGCGGACAGGGCGATGGCCCGTGCGTCAATCCACTCAGGATGCGTTTCCCAAAGATGCCGGACGCCTGCCGAAGGTTTCATCGCCGATTTATTTTTCAGAATCATCGTGTTGAACCACGCATGAAACTCAAGGCCGTATTTGCGGGCAAGCGCGAGCGCATAAAGCGTCGGGTCATAGCCCGGCGATTTGCCAAGCGTGCCGGTGAGCACCTCGGTGTAAGGTTCGTAGGGCGACTCGAACATGACGTCGCCGCGAATACGTACCTGAAAAAAAACAGCGTTGCACTTTTTACGCTTGACATCCTGAAAGATTTTTTCGAGCGCGGCTTTTTGTTCGGTCGTGTCTTTGGATTTCGGCCAATCGATGCCGAACGCCGTGGCAATCCAAACGCCGCGCAGTTCATGCGGCGGTGCGGGCGTTGAAATGACCGGCTGCCCAAAGAGGACGTCGGGAAAAGCGGTGATGCAAACGGAAATGAGGGTGAGGAAAGTGAAGCCGCGAATGTGTGTCATGCTCCGAAAATACAAGTGCCGCACGGCAAAAAGAAAAGCCGCAAATAGAAATCTGCGGCTCAAAGTAAAATATGTTTTCATTCCAAGCCAAAGGTTTGGAACGACGTGAAAAACTTAGGAGGAGGCTTTGATAGTGCCCTTGACGTAGTCGATGATTTTTGAAGCATCGTCTTTCGTGATGCCGGAGTTGGGCATCTTCTGCATCCAGTTGATCAAATACTCCGTACGGTTTTGCCGCACGTAGTTTTTGACTTTGCCCTCGACCGACTTGTAGGTATGGCACGCATTACATTTCTTTTTAAAGAGCGGTTCATATGCGGATACGTCGGCAACCGCCGTCGCCGTGGGCGCGGTCGCGGCGACGCCCGGTGGCGGTTCGCCG
>JACMJS010000125.1 GCA_014380515.1 Chlorobiales bacterium | reverse complement strand
TCCGCATTATGGACAGCAACCCGCAGGAAAAAGAACGCGGCATTACCATCTTCGCCAAGAACGCCGGATACCTTTACAAAGGCTACAAAGTAAATATCGTCGACACGCCCGGCCACGCCGATTTCGGCGGCGAAGTCGAACGCATTTTGAAAATGGTCGATGGCGTCTTGTTGCTCGTCGATGCGTTTGAAGGGCCGATGCCACAAACGAAGTTCGTGCTTCGCAAGTCGCTCGAGCTTGGCCTCACGCCGCTCGTCGTCGTCAATAAAATCGACCGTCTCAACTCCGATCCGATCAAGGTGGTCGATAAAGTGCTCGATCTTTTTATTCAACTCGGTGCGACGGAAGAGCAATTGGAGTTCCCATACATTTTCGCTTCGGCTAAAAGCGGGTTCGCCAAATACAAGTTGGAAGACGAGAGCAAAGACATCACGCCGTTGCTCGATATGATCATCAAGGAAATTCCGCCGCCGGAAGCGGATGTGAATGCCGCGTTTCAGATGCTCATCAACACGGTCGACTACAGCGAATATCTCGGCAAGATTGCCATCGGCAGAATCTTCAAGGGCAAAGTGCGTCAGGGCGATACGATTGCAACGATCAACCGCGAGGGAAAAATCACAAAAGGCAAAGTTGCCAAATTGTTTCTCTTCGAAAAACTCGGCAAGGTCGAAGTTACCGAAGCCGCCGCAGGCGACATTGCCGCGATCACCGGCTTCGACAACGCCACCATCGGCGACACGCTGGCCGACGCCGAAGCACCCGTTGCCTTGCCGCCGATTGATATCGATGAGCCGACGATCTCGATGAATTTCTCGGTGAACAACTCTCCGTTCGCAGGCAAGGAAGGCAAGTTTGTAACGAGCCGCAACCTCCGCGACCGCCTGATGAAAGAAGCCCTTTCGAACGTCGCCATGCGCGTTGAAGAAACCGACAGCGCGGATACCTACAAAGTGTCAGGCCGCGGCGAACTGCACCTTTCGGTTTTGATCGAGACGATGCGGCGCGAAGGTTTTGAAGTGGCGGTCTCGCGTCCCGAAGTCATCTTGAAGCGTGATGAGGAAGGTAAGTTGCTTGAACCGTTCGAAGCCGTAACGATTGATGTGCCGGAAGGATTTGTCGGCGTGGTGATCGAAAAGATGGGCCAGCGCAAAGGCGATATGAAAAATCTTTTGCAGATGGGCAACGGCGTCGTCCGCTTGGAGTTTGAAATCCCGACGCGCGGCCTGCTCGGCTTCAACACCGAGTTCACCACCGACACGAAAGGCGAAGGCATTCTGACGCACCTCTTCAAAAGTTATGAAGCCTACCGCGGCGAAATCACCTCACGCAAACTTGGCGTCTTGATTTCAGCCGAGACGGGTGAAGCGGTTAACTACGGTATGTTCAACTTGCTGGATCGCGGGACGTTCTTTATTGACGCGGGTGTGCCGGTCTATTCCGGTATGATCGTCGGCGAAGCAACGCGCGATTTTGATTTGACGATCAACGTGTGCAAAGCGAAAAAACTGACCAACATGCGCGCCTCCGGCACGGACGAATCGACGAAGTTGCCGCCGCCGCGAAGACTGACATTAGAGCAAGCGTTGGAGTTTATCAATGACGACGAACTGGTCGAGGTTACACCGAAGTCTATTCGTATCCGCAAAAAGGTGCTGGACGAAACCCAGCGCGTGCGTGAATCGAAGCGGAAGAAATCCGCCGAAGAAATGGTGTAAACCTAAGCAGGCCACAGAACCGCACAGGGATTGATTGAATTGATTATAAAGGGCAACGAGAGATTCGTTGCCCTTTTTATTTTTCGGAAATACATGGGGACGGATTTGTCCCTACCGGAAACGTTTTCGGCGGCGAGACCTTTTACCCGTTCGCAGCCTGAAAGTATGACGGGCTGCAATTAACAACTCTCTTTTAATCACCTAAATCTGATTGCTCTATGACATCACGATTCATTCTCGGTGCAGTCTATGCAACCGCACTTTGCGCCGCCATCTTCTTTACCGCTCGCCCGGCCACCGCGCAGGAAAGCATGCCGATGAAATCTTCACCGGCGGCATCTCCGAAGACCGAAAAGAAGGACATCATTGAAACCGCGTTGGGGGCGGGCAACTTCAAGACACTGGCAGCTGCACTGACAGAAGCCGGTCTCGTGGAGCCGCTCAAAGGCGCGGGTCCGTTCACCGTATTCGCTCCGACCGACGAAGCCTTTGCCAAAGTCCCCAAGGCTGACTTGGATGCTCTGTTGAAAGACAAGAAGAAACTGACGGCGGTGCTTACCTACCATGTCGTTCAGGGCAAAGTGATAGCGGCGGATGCGGCGAAACTTACTTCCGCCAAAACGCTCAACGGCGCAGACCTGAAAATCACTGCATCCAGCAGCGGCGTGAAGGTTAATGACGCCAATGTTATCAAGACGGACATCGAATGCACGAACGGCGTCATCCATGTGATTGACACGGTTGTGATGCCGAAATAAGACAAGGGACTTCATTTAAAATGCCAAAGCCCCGCTCACCAAAATATGGGCGGGGCTTTTTTGTGAACACATTTGCGTCAGAAATACGTCGATATGCGCCCGCTGACATCAGAGCAAATTCTGCGGTAGTTCACGGGGGAATCCATTACATCCGTAGAAAACCTTCTTCGCGGCGGAAGGGTTGAAGGAATTGCCTGATGTTCTTTTCGCAGGCGACATCAAACCTGAAACACCTAAAAACCATTTGCTATATGAAAACCAAATTCATCTTCGGCGTACTCTGCGCCCTTTTCATTGCCGCCGCAAGCCCGGTTGCCGCTCAGACACTCTCTCCTTCACCCTCGCCCTCGGATACCGCCACAACGAAAGGCGATGTTATGGAGACGGCAATTGCCGCCGGTAATTTTAAAACTTTCACGAACCTCTTGCGCGACACCGGCCTCGTGCCCTCGCTCAAAGACATCGGTGCCTTTACGGTGTTCGCTCCAACGGACAGTGCCTTCGCCAAACTTCCGAAGGCCGATCTTGATGCGCTCTTAAAAGACAAGAAGAAACTCACCACCGTTTTAAATCATCATATCATTCGCGGCGTCATTACCTCCGCCGATACGTTGGTGATCGATGCGGCGAGAAATATGAACGGAACTTCGTTGAAAATGCGATCAAGCAATGGGCAAATGATCGTCGAGGGCGTGGGTGCGGTTATTCAGCGTGATATTAAATGCACGAACGGCATCATTCATGCGATTGATACCGTGATCATTCCGAAATCCGTATCAGACGCAGCCACATCCAACTGAACTTTTGTAGCATTGAAGTTATAAGCCTTGCTCACCAAAATACGAGCGGGGCTTTTTTTGTGTGATGCCTTTCAAGTGTTTTTATGATTGCTCGCTTAAAAACTTTCGCCACTGCTCCGATTCGGCGACGGCTTTGACGACGCGGTTTCGTTCTTCGAGCAACTGTGTCATGTAACTTTTGAGAATCAGCGCATCGACGATTTTGCCTGCGAGACCAAGCGGCGAAGCGTAATCAAAGACGTCAATCATCTCGGTCGTCGTTTCAGCTGTGGCGGTGAAGAAATGATCATGATCGAACCGTTTGAACGCGCCCTTCACCATTGAGTCGCGGAAGTGATTTGGCCGGTCGTACTTGGTGATGCGCGAAGTGAGATGCTGCCAAATTCCAAAATGCTTCGCTCGCCATGTAACCGTTTCACCCGGCGAGATTAACCCCGCCGTGATACCCGCAACCGCCTTCTCGCCGTGAGCCGACATTGAACTTTCGTGCAGATCGATGCACCGCGACAGATCAAATACTTTTTCAACCGAGGCATTAACGAGCGTGGTGAGACGAATAATCGGCATCGGGGAAAGGAGTGATCTGAATTCGAGTTGTGAGATAAATTATGTCTTTGCCTTTTCGGTGTTGACCAACCTGCCCGAAAGCCGGTCGAGCAAATCAGGAATGAGCCGCTCCGAAAATCCGCTGATAAAAGAGAGCAGTACAAGCAAAGCCGCGTTGGCTGCGTCTTTCGGGACGGCGTTGAGGAACGACACGAGCGGGTGAGCGCCTACCGATGCCGGAGCAAATTCGGGAAAGACATCGAACGTAAAAATCTTTTGCGCTAGTCCGCTTTGCAAAAATGCAAACAGCACGAGCGCGCCGACGCCGCCGAAAATTGGTGAGACCCATACGGTTACACGCGGCAACAAACTATGAAACCCCCGAATCCAACGGTCTTCGGGAATCTCCGAAGAAATCAGTCGTTGTTGTGCGCTGAGTACACCGCCAAGTACCCCCGCACAAAACACTTGCACCGCCGTTCCGACGAACAGCATCGCCACGGCGGCGGCGGTGAACAAGCCGATGTTAAATAAACTGAATTGGGTTCGCTGCCGTCCGCGCTCGGTTCGTGCAATTAAAATATGGTTTGATTGTGTAACCAATTGAATCAAAGCGTCTCGAAGCATCGGTGTTTTTTCCGTTGCGGCGGCGGCAGGAGACGCTTCGACTTCTTTTGGTTTCGCAGTCGCTTCATTGATGAGGGTGATCAGCTTTTGATCGCCTTTGTCGTCCGTCAAGGTATTGTATTCCGCCACGAGACTTGAGGAACGCCGCATCAAGGCTTCATCGGGAATGAGATAGAGCAGTGCGAGTTGAAACCGCCGCGCGTCGGCGAGGCTTGCTTTCCGGTTGAGGTGGCTGTCCTGAATTTTCTTAATGATCTCCATCGCCGCTTGCTGCCCGTCCGTCAGCGGTTCGGGCAATATGTTCGAGGCCATCGTGCACTCGTCGTTCAATTGCTCAAATACGTTCGAGAGATACTTTCCTCTCAATTTTTCGTGCAACGTTTCGCGCTGATTCGTGCTCATTTTACTTGTCGTGGTGAACGTGATTGGGCATTTGATTTACTCCGGTGTCGCAACCTTGAGGGTGAACCTGCTGGTAGCTTCCGAGAAACCGTCCCGATGCTTCAAGCCGACGGCGAGATCAACCCAAAAGCCGTTGAACAAATTAAATTCATAGCCGACCCGCGCGCCGAAGATTGTCGTCGTTGCCGTTTTGAAAACCGCTTCCGTTTCTAAAAAGGCTTTTTGCGAATTGCCGCCGTAGTAAGCCCGCGCTCCGAGCGTGCCTTCGCCAAGATTAAAATCGCCCGCTTGATCTCTCAAAAGCGATGCCCGCAGACCAAGCAAAAGTTGTCCGTCCTTGCCGAGCGGCCACGCACCGGAAACCCACGCCGCATAGTTTGCCGCCGATAAATTTCGCGCGAGTGAATCGGGCGCGCGGGCACCGAGCGCAAGGGCGACTTCCACCAGCGGCGCATTCCATTTCTCTTGCTTCGTTCGCTCCCGCAGCAACGCAATCGAATCACTCAGCACTTTGACGGATTTTTTTTCCAAGCAATCCGTAAGTTCCTTTTGAAACAGTGCCGAATCCGGCGTGATGCCGCGGCTCGCCAGTTCGCTCACACATTCCGCATTCAAGCGGTTGGTCTGATTGCCGATGCTGATTAACTGCGCAGTGAGCGCGGCCTCGGTACGCAAATCCGCAGCATCAACCAGCGTAAAGCGCAAGCCCGCCCCGAGTTCCTTATCGGCTTTTGTTGCGACTGAAACCCTGATACGATGCACAAACGGATTTTCCCGGTATGCCTGCAATGATTTTCCGAAGATGAGCACGGGCGCAAACTCTACCGCGAACCCCGTCGGCAATACCGCGCCGTTCGTAATAAAATTTGCAACCGATACCGCAACTTCGCGCGCGGAGCCGGGACGTAAAACAGTGCCGGGTTCGATGTCAAGAACTTTGAATGCGGGAGCATCGGGGACGGCGAAATCAACGCGCGTATTTTTTAAGGTGTCGGCTTGGGGCGATGCCGCCCGTGGCGCGGCGAGCATCACGATGCTGAACAAGATACTGTAGAGCCGGATGCTGCAAAGCCAAGTGGGACTCGTCATGGCTACGGGTGATTAAGTAAGCAAACGTGAAACAAAAATGATCGATTCGCTCGGTGCTTGAATTGTTTTTTGTCCGCTGCTCAGCGTATCTAAAATTTGGTCGTCCTGAGACGTTTTCACACGCACCTCGTAGTCGCCGCCATCGCCGGTTTGATCGATGAGGGTGATGAATATCCAGAGCGTGCGGTTGTCATTGAGGCGGGCGGGCGTCGGCAAGGGAAATACATCATCCTCGGCGTTGGTGTTGTCGCCGATTTTTTCCATCACGACGGCATTGCCGTTCGCTTCGCGCAGTTGCAACAGATAAGTGCCGATCAGCAGCGTATCGAACTCAAGGCTGATTGAAATCGTCCCGCCGTTCGCATCGAAGCGGATTTTCTTTGAGATGAGGGCCGTCGGTTGGGGCATCGTTTTCTCCTCAGACGTTTGGTTTCTGATTTTGCAGACGGATACTTCGATCGCGCTATGCCTGTGTTTGAAAGTAAAGTTCCTTCAGATGTTTGCGGGCGGCATCGAGATGTACCTTGGCATCATTGAGATCAAGTTGTTGCTCGATGGCAATTTCACCCAGCGATTTCTTTTTCAACTCGAACAGCGTGATCAGATCGCGTTCGACGCGCGGCAACAGGGAAATGCAGTACATTAGTAATTCCTGCTCCGTCATCGGTTTCTTAACGGCTTCGATCTTCGCCTCTGACGCCGCTTTGGACGCGGACTTGACGGCCATTTGGCGGGCAGCCATCAGCGGCAATTTTTCTAAATGTTTTTCCTTCACCACAAATTCATCTTGCTCCGGCAACGAACCGGCACTCGTGCCAATGGCAATTTTATCGCCAAGCGCATTGGTCATCGTGGCTGCGGCGGGCATTTCAATTTGCACCGGCTTCATGGTTTCGCTGAATCCGTTCGCAATGAACGCATCTTTAGCAAAGACTTCCGATTGCAGCGCGGCTGCGTCAAAGTTCAATTCGGTTTTCAAGTTCAAGTCGCCGAGCATCGCCGAAACCGGTTTGCGTTTATCGACCTCGCCGAAAAGATTCATAAACTCATCGTACTTCAGGCCGCGAGCTTCGCTGTAGGGAATTTCGTTGTTCCAGATTTTCAGCGCGAGTTCCGCAAAAATTTTCCGAAACGCGTCGACTCTGATGGCCACATCGAAACCATCGGCTTTATCGCGCGCTTCGCTGTTGTAAGGCAACTTCATAATGATGTTGATGCCCGCTTCTTTCGCGTAGTGTTCGGCAATGCCGGAGCCGTCGTCTTTATTGACGACGAGACCCAAGAGCCGCGTTTTGCCGCCGACGGTTTTGAAATAATTATTCGCCACACAGATATTATTCGCCGCGAAAATCGATTGCCGGTCGTTGCTCACCACCAAAATCACTTCATCGCAGAGCGAGCGTGCGAGCGGCGTCGCAAAGCCGCCGCAAACGACGTCGCCGAGAAAATCCATCAGCACCACATCCAAATCCCAACTGAACAATCCGAGTTTCTCCAGCACATCGAACCCGCTGATGATGCCGCGCCCGCCGCAACCTCTGCCGACTTCGGGACCGCCGACTTCGATGCCGAAAATATCTTGCGAGAACCCGTCGAGCCGCCGCTTGAACACGATGTCTTCCAACTGAATTTTTTCGTGCGTCTGCGTTTTCTCGCCGAAGACTTCGGTTACCGTTGGCAGCGAAAGACCGCCGAAAAGCGACGTCGTCGAATCATGTTTCGGGTCGCAGCCGATTTGCAAGACCCGCTTCTGCATCTGAGCGAAAGTCGCGGTGAGGTTGGTCGTGAAAAAACTTTTACCAATACCGCCTTTTCCATAAACGGCAATCGTCCGTGCTGACATTTTTCTATTCTCCTATTTTAGTTCTTGTGTCATTCTGAACAGAGTGGAAGCGAAGTGAAGAATCTGCATTTCTCTCTGTCGAGTCGAGACAATTCAAATGCAGATTCTTCGCTGCGCTCAGAATGACAAAACACTTTTGGGACATGACCAACAACTTTAATCTTTTTGCCAACTGAGAATCATCTTGAGGCAGTCGGGATTTTCGAAGGCGGTACGATAGGCTTGTTCGGTTTCATCGAGGGCTTTTTCGTGCGTAAAGATTTTTTTGAAGTCTAATGCCTTCGTGCGCATCAGTTCGCGGACGCGCTCAAGATCGCCTAACGCCCATTGCTTGGCGACGTGAAATTTTATTTCCTTCATAAAAGCCTGTGCGTAGGAAAGATCGATGCGTTCGTAGTAACCGGCGAGTACGACCGCGCCGCGCATCATCAGGAAGTTCAGGCTTTCATCAACCGCCTGCATCGCGCCGCTGCAATCAATGACGGCATCAAACTCCGCAGGTTGCGTCGCGGCATTCAACGGTGCGCGACCTGCGTCGATGACCACGTCGGCGGAAGATTTTTGCAAGCGCGAAATCACTTTATCCGTCGCCACGATTTTCGTCGCGCCGAAGAGCCGCGCGAATTCAGCGACCAAGATGCCGACTGCACCTTGTCCCAAGACCAACACTTTTTTTCCGCTCACTTGCGCGAGGTCGGTCGCGTGCAAGGCTGTCGCGGCGAGCGGCAACGCAAGTCCGACCGAGACATCGGGCAGCATCGATAGATCGGTCGTTTTGTGAACCGGCGATACCAAGTATTGCGACGCGCCGCCGAACGCGGCATTGACGTCGCTGTAGCCGAGCGAGCCGGAGACATAAACGAATTTTCCGAGATGATTTTCCGGCACGTTTGCGCCCGCCGCAATAATTTTTCCGACGGTTTCGTAGCCCGGCACGACGGGGAACTGCGTCATCGGCATCGGCGGCAATTTCCCCGAGAGCAACATTTTTTCCGTGCCCGCACTGATGCTCGACCAATAGGTTTCAACCAGCACGTCATCCGCGTGCATCTCGCGCAGCGTTACTTCTCGCAACTTGATTTCGCCCGCGCGTTCAAATACGACCGCTTTTGAAACTTTCATACTGCTTTACTTCAAACTCTTCTGAATAATGATCACACCAAGCCTTGAGCCTTCAGTTCGCGCTCGTTGCGTTTTTCCAAATAGACGCGCAACAGATACTGGGCGGCATTCGCCAGATAACTGAAATAGGCCGCGAACGCCGCCCATACCAAGGTATCTTTCGAGTAGCCGAGCACCGCGAGTACGAAGTAGGCCAGATGAAACATCACCGCGATGGTACTGCCGACGTCTTCCCAAAAAAACTCCGGCCCGAATACCCAAACTCCGAAAACTTCTTTTTCCCAAATCGCGCCCGTCCCGAAAAGCACTGCCAGAAAAAGCGTCTTGATCAAAACGCCTATCGTAACGAGATCGAAATTTTCAATCACGCCCGCGTAGTAAAGAATCGTAATGACCAGCCCCGCGATAAAGACGAGGAATTGGATCGGAGCGAGAATGAATTGGACTTTCGTCCACACGGAGGCATTGCGGATGCGGAGTTGATCGGGTGTGTAGCGAGGCATGATGTAACGGCTTACTTCTTTTCGATGATTAGTCGCCCGTGTTTGTTGCGGCTTGCGACGGTGCTCGCGGCAAACCGCCGCGGCGATTTTCTGCCATGAACTTACTCTATTTTTTTATCTTGCACACATGATTTCACCTTCAAACTTTTCCACTCTACAGCCGTTTTCGGCGATTGTCGGTTTATCGCTCGCCAAGCGTGCCTTGCTGCTGCTCGCCATCGATCCCTCGCTGAAGGGCGTCCTGATTGAATCTGCGGGCGCGGGCACGGGAAAAACCTCGCTCGTTCGCGCCTTTACCAAACTTTTGCCTGAGGAAGTTCAAACCCGCTTTTGTGAGTTGCCGCTCGGTATCAGCGAAGACCGCTTGCTCGGCGGCATTGATTTGGAACGCACCTTGTATTTTAAATCCAAACATTTACAACAAGGGTTGCTTGCCGAAGCGGACGGCGGCCTTGTCTATTGCGACAATGTGAATTTGCTTGATGCGTCGAAGCTCACGCATTTATCGGCGGCGATTGAAAGCGGCGTTGTGCAAGTCGAGCGTGAAGGATTGAGCGCGGTGCAGCTTGCGCGGTTTATGTTTGTCGGCACGTACAGTTCGTCGGAATCGGAGATGGCTCGCTCGCTCGCGTCGCGCGTCGGGATGTCGGTGAGCGTCAATGAACCATCGGATGCGGAAGATCGGCTTGAAGTCCTGACGACAAACCTTTCCGCCGAGGCGTGGAAAGATTTTGAACTTGAAGACGGCATCTTGCACAACGTCATCGCGGATGCCCGCGAAGCCTTATCAAACGTGGTGCTAACGGACGATGTAATTTCCGAGCTGGCTTCCGCCGCCCTTGCGTTGGGCGTCGAAGGCAATGCGGCGGATATTTTTGCGGTCAAGTGCGCGCTGGCTTCCGCCGCATTGGACGGGCGTACGGAAGTGCTGCGAAAGGATTTAGAACTTGCGATTAAGTTGGTGCTCTTGCCGCGCGCCACCCAATTGCCGGAACAAGCTCCGCCGCCTGAACCACCGGCGCAGGAAGAGCAACAGGACGAGCCTTCCGACAGGCCGCCGGAAGATCAATTGCAAGATGAACCGGAGTCATCGCCGCCGGAAGAAGAAAAAATTTCGCTGCAAGAATTGGTGATGGAAGCAATGGCGACGGATGTGCCTGCAAGTATTTTACAATTCACGAAGCCTGCCTCGCGCAAGAGTGCGTCGGGCAGCCGCGGCGAAAATTATACATTCAAACGCGGGCGGCACATCCGTTCGGTTGCCTCATCCGCCGCGCAAGGTCGCATCGATTTGCTGGCGACGATTCAGGCCGCGATGCCGTTTCAATCGATTCGCAAAAAAGACGCAAAGACTGCAAACGCAAGCGGGGTGCGGATTCAGAAGGCGGATATGCGGGTGAAACAATACAAAGACAAGGCCGGAGTACTGTTTATTTTCATCGTTGATGCATCCGGCTCGATGGCGTTGAACCGGATGCGTCAGGCGAAAGGCGCGGTCGCACGGCTGTTGCAGGAATCCTACATTCACCGCGATAAAGTTGCGCTCATCGCCTTTCGCGGCGAAACCGCACAAACATTGTTGCCGCCGACGCAAAGCGTCGAACGTGCCAAAAAATATTTAGATACCTTGCCGACGGGCGGCGCGTCGCCGCTCGCCGCCGCACTGCTCGAAGCTTTGCATCTGGCGGCACTCGCGCGGAAGCAACAGGTCTCACAAATTTTACTCGTCCTTATCACCGACGGCAAAAGCAATGTGCCGTTGAAACCTCAATTGAAATCAGATGAGATGACTTCAAAAGAAGCGCGCAAAGCGGAGATCGATACAGAATTATCCGTGCTCTCGAAACGAATTTTAGCGGAAGGATTGGAATCGGTGGTGATTGATACGCAGACCTCATTTGTGTCGCGCGGCGAAGCGGCGTCATTGGCTCGGCGGCTCGGCGGGCGCTATGTGTATCTGCCGAAGATGGATGCGGCGGGCATTGCGGATGCGGTTAAAACGAGCGTGCCGCGATGAACCAAAACGAGCTTGCCGACGTGCACAAACAATATCCAATCATTCAAACGTCGTTCGACAAACTTTATGATTACTGCGAGCGCGAAGGCTGGCAAGGCTGGGATGTCTATGACGGCCTCAACTCGCGCGTCCTTACCGCAACCGGTCTCGATCAACTTCCTTTCGCACGGTTGGCGGTGATTCAACTGTTGAAACGCAGCCCGGTGAATTTGCGTCCGTTGCTTGCTGTGCCGAAGGGCTTCAACCCGAAAGGCTTGGGACTTTTTCTCGATGCGAATGTCAGGCGGTTCGAACGGACGGGCGATGAGCCTTACAAACGAAATGCCGTTTGGCTCGCGGATAAACTTTTGGAACTGACGACGGAAAAGCAAACGGGCAAAGCCTATTCAGGAATCTGTTGGGGCTATAATTTTCCGTGGCAGGCGCGGGCGTTTTATCAGGCACGGTGGTCGCCGACGGTCGTTGCGACAACCTTTATCACGGCGGCATTCCTTGAAGCCTATCGCGTCTTGAAAGATGAAAAGTATTTAGATGTTGCACGCTCGGCGTCGCAATTCGTTGTGAAAGATTTACAGCGCATCCCAAATGCGCGCGGCGCAGGTTACTGTTTATCCTATTCGCCGCACGACCGCGCGGAAGTCTATAATGCGTCGCTGCTCGGCTCGCGGCTACTGGCAAGGGTTTACAGCCACACGAATGAACCGCCGCTCATTGAAGTCGCCGAAGCCTCCGTTCAGTATTGTTTGTCGCGGCAGCGTGATGACGGGTCGTGGCTTTACGGCGAGGCCGGTTATCAAGACTGGATCGATGGCTTTCATACCGGATTTAATTTGGAATGCCTTTACGATTTTATCGCGGCGGCGGGCAAACGTGAATATGAACCGCAATTGCAAAAAGGTTACGCGTTCTACCGCAATCATTTTTTTACCGACGACGGCGATTGCAAGTATTATCACAACAGGCTGCATCCCATCGATTGCCATAGCGTTGCGCAGGCCGTAATCACCGTGTTGAAATGCGGGAATGACGCGGTGCTTGCGGAGAAAATTTTATTGCGAGCGATTGAAACGATGCAAGACGCGGACGGTTATTTTTATTATCAGCGCACCCCGCGCAGCATAAACCATGCAGCCTATATTCGCTGGACGCAGGCGTGGATGCTTTACGCCCTTTCTTATTTCTTGCATTGGAATTCTTCGCATCAGACTTCGCACCAGAACGGGCATCAATGAATCAAAAATCACAGGAGCAAATCGTTCGCTTCGCCCGCAAGATGGCGGCGTTCGGATTCGTGGCGAGTTATGACGGCAACGTGAGTTTGCGAGCCGACGACGGGATTTATATCACCGCCACCCGTACGCTCAAATCGGACGCGGCTTTGCGCGATGTCTGCCTTATTGACCACGATGGAAATTTCTTGGAAGGCGAACGCAAACCCTCGACCGAATCGGAGATGCACCTCTTTCTGTATCGCTCACGTCCCGATGTATCCGGCATCGTGCACGCACATCCGCCATATGCAACCGCATTTGCCGCCGCACGGAAACCGTTGGATTCGCCCATCTTTCCCGAAGTCATTTTAGACATCGGCCCCGTGCCGCTCGCGGAATACGCGACGCCAAGCACGGCGGAAGTGGCTGCGTCGCTCGCTCCGTTTGTAAAAACTTCGAACGCGATGCTGCTTGCCAATCATGGCGCGGTGGTGATGGGCGCGGACATTGACGAAGCCTTTTACCGGATCGAAAAACTGGAACATGCCGCCAAAACCCTTGTCATTGCGGAGGCTTTGGGCGGCGCG
>JACMJS010000124.1 GCA_014380515.1 Chlorobiales bacterium | reverse complement strand
GCCGTGATGCTTATCGGCCAGTTCCCCAAGCGCGCCTGTAACTTCGGTTACAAACTCATCGCTGTTGCCGCGAAACAGCCTGCTGAAAAAACGGCTTTGTCCGATGAAGAGCAGCAGCCTTCTGATCTCCGGTTGAAAGAGCACGACGACGAAGATGAACCAGATGTCGGTAAGTTTCGTCAGCAGCCAATCGAGCGACGAGAGATTGAGAAAACTTGCCGCCGCAGAACCTGCGAGGATGAGCAGCAGGCCGACGAAAATCTGCCCGGCCACGGTGCCCTTCATGTATCCGTAGAGTTTGTAGAATAGAAACGTAACGACGACGACATCGGCGAGGTCGCGCAACGTAAAATTCAAAAATCCGACTTTGAACAAGTCCATCGCTGTTGATGAGATAAAATTTCTTAGTGCGGCACGGTGGCCATCGTAGCTTGAAAAATTCTGACGGCATCGGCGGCGGCTTTGGTGTCGTGCACGCGAAGGATGTGCGCGCCGTTCATCAACGCAATCGTATTTGCCGCCACTGTGCCGAAGAGCCGTTCCGCCGCATCAGGCAAGGGTTCGCCGTCCGGCGCAATCGCCCTGCCGATAAATGATTTCCGCGAAAGTCCGGCGAGCACCGGTTTGCCGAGCGTATGAAATGATCTCAGCCGCCGCAAGAGTTCATAATTTCCCGCGACGCTTTTTCCGAAACCGAATCCGACGTCGATGATCACTTGCCGGAGATTGTGCGAGGCCGCAACTGCAATCGCGTGCCGCAGCGCGGCTTTGATTTCCTCGACCAAATCCGCGTAGACGTTTTTATCGTTCGTGCTCCACGCCATCGCGCCCGGCATCTGACGCAAGTGCATCAGGACGACCGGCACGTCGTAGCGTTCGCAAACAGCGGGCAAGGCTTTATCGGCGCGAAATCCTGAAATGTCGTTGACCATCGCCGCGCCCGCTTTCAGTGCGGCTTTCGCAACCTCGGCTTTGTAGGTATCAATCGAGACCGGCACGTCGATTTTTTTGACGAGCCGTTCAATCACCGGTACGGTGCGCGAAATTTCTTCTTCTATGCTGACGGGCGTTGCCTGTGGCCGCGAGGATTCCCCGCCGACGTCAATGATGCTCGCGCCTTCCTTCACCATCGCTTCGGCGGCTTCGATGGCTTTATCAATATCGAGCCGCGCGTCGTGATGAAATTTCCCACCGTCATAAAACGAATCGGGCGTCAGGTTCAGCACCGACATCACCGCCGGACGCTCACTGAGATTGAGCCGATGGCCGTGGAAGTCGAGTATGAAATTTTCCTCGGTGTTTTTTCCGGCCTCGGCGTTCATCGGGGCATTCATCACGGCGTTGCTTTTTGCGTGCGTGAAATTTCTTCGCCGCTTTTGTAAATCACTTCCGTGGCCAGATTGCCGTTTTCGTTGTAGAATTTTGCAAGGCTGTCGGGCAAATCGTCTTTGTAGTTCACTGCGGATTTGAGGTTGCCGTTCGCGTAATACTCTTTGGCCATACCTTCGACTTTGCCCGCGACATGCGGAAGTTCAGCCTTCGGCAATCCGTTTTCGAAAAAAGTTTTGGCGAGGCCGTCCGGTTTGCCATGAAGGTAATTTACTTCGGACTTCACTTTACCGTTCGAATAGAACTCGCGCCGCAACCCGTCGGGCACATCGGCGAGGCGCAGGACGTAGAAAACAAATAGGACGCTCATCCCGACAGCGGCGAGCGACGCGGCGATAAACTTTCCGTTCATTTCGTTCTAAGGTAAAAAGTCGTGTGGCCTCATCCGATTCCGAACGGCACGGGTGTAAAGCACAGAATGAAAATTGCAATGCTGATCCAGCCGATGATGACGCGGTTTGTATCCAGCGGCGATTCATCTTCAACCGGCGGATGATCGATGCGGACGAATCTTAAAAGGATGAATGCCCACAAAGCCCAACCGGGCCACGAGATTTTGCGCAACCATTCCGGCATCCAACTCATTCCGGCAAACTGCATTTCGCGTCCGGTCATTAGGCTGAGCAGATATGCGAAGAGTCCGCCCATTTGCTCAAGGAACACGGGCAAGCCCATGATGAGCATCAGCGCGATGACGATCCGCGCAACCGTACGCTGGACGCGGCGTCCGAACATCGCATAGACGATGTGTCCGCCGTCCAATTGTCCGACGGGCAAAAGATTGATCGCCGTAACCATGCAGCCGATCCAGCCTGCGAAGAGAAACGGGTAATGATACATCTCGTGCATCGGCGGCAGACTCGGGCTGTAGAATATTTTTTCGAGCAGGAGATAGAGCAAATTTTTTCCGGTCGAAAACGCATCCGGCGTCAGCGGAATCGTGCGAAGGCCTTCGTACTCAGGATGAATGCGGTAGAGATAGTCCACCGGCGGGACGGTTGCGAATCCATAAACAAGCACCGCGAGCGCAACGACGAAACCGGAGATCGGGCCGTAGACGCCGATGTCAAAGAGAGCGCGGGAGTCGGCGATGCGCTCTTTGATTTTAATCACCGCGCCGAACGTACCGATGTTGATCAGAAACGGAATCTGCGGCAGCGGAATAAAATAGGGTAAGGTTGCGCGGATGCTGTGGTGCATCGTAGCGAAGAAGTGGCCGAACTCGTGGCAGGTTAGAATGAGCAATACTGAAATCGAATAAGGCAATCCGTTGGCGAAAGTTTGCCAGAGTTGCTGCGGCTGTGAGAGGTCGTAGTCGTAGCCGCCCCATGTCAAACCGGCGAGCGTGGTGGTGATGAGCGTGATTAAAAAAAGCAGAACATGCAGCACATAGTTTTGCTTACCGGTTCGTTGCCAGAACGGGAGTATCGAGGCGGGTTCATCTTCAGCGTCAACGATTTGACCGGCGTCAAATTGACCGGCATCGAAAGGTACGGATGGATTTGGAGGCGGAAGTGATGACGGTGAAGTTGAAAGGTCTTGGCGGTCAGAATAGCGAACGGCGTCAGAGGGAAATGAATTTTCCGGCATCGTATTTTCAGGCATCGTGATACAGATTCAAATTTTTGCAAGCACTTGATTTCGACACAGGGTCTCAACAATTTTTCCGCCAAAAGATTCGCTTCGCATTTCTTCTAGTTCCCTTTATTGAAGGGCGCGCGGGGGATTTAGATGCTTCCTTTCGTCGAGGCGATTTGCGACGATGTAATTTCCACCGCCCCGCGCATCGCCACCGCAAAGGCTTTGAAGAGGGCTTCGATTTTGTGGTGCGTGTTTTTGCCGTAGAGGATTTCCAAGTGCAAGTTGGCTTTCAAACTTTCAGCGAGCGACAGAAAAAAATGTTCGATCATTTCGGTCGAGAGATCGCTGATCTTTGCGCGGGTGAACTTGGCATTGAACACAAGGTAGCTGCGTCCCGATAAATCCACCACGCACCGCGCGAGTGTTTCATCCATCGGAATCAGGGCGTGGCCGTAGCGGGTGATGCCTTTTTTATCGCCGAGTGATTCCCGAAGCGCGTTGCCCAACGCAATAGCGACGTCTTCAATCGTGTGGTGATCGTCGATGTGCAAGTCGCCGTTGCAAGTCAGCGTCAGATCAATGTGTGAATGCTTCGAGAAAAGCTCCAGCATATGGTTGAGAAAGTTGATGCCGGTTGAGATGTTGTAATTGCCGTCGCCATCAAGGCGGAGCGAGATGTGAATATCGGTTTCTTTAGTCTTGCGCGTGAGCGACGCAGTGCGGGCGGGGGCAAGCTGTGCGGGCACCGGGGACGGAAGTTTTCGGAGCGCGGTTATTTTTTTCATGACTTTTTTTGCAGGGGCGGTTACGAAAATTTCTTGAAGCGACAGGTTGCAAATTAAAGAAGTTTGTCTAAATTTGCCGCTCAATTTTCAAGTCGGGAATTTTCCGGCGTTGATTGCAACGGATTACAATGGCCTTCCAAAGATTTTGATTTTTGATGTTATGCTCAACAATATCGTGCTCGTTTTGACGATGATCGTCTCGCTGCTGCTCATAGCGGTCGTGCTTTTGCAGAACAGCAAAGGTTCGGGACTGGCAGGTGCGTTCGGCAGCATGGGCGCGGTTCAAACGCTCGGCGTGCGCCGGGCAAGCGATTTTCTTTCAAAGGCCACGACGGTACTCGCCGCTTTATTTTTGGTGCTTTGCGTGGTAGCCGAATACACGAGTTCAGCCAAGTCGCGGACAAGCGGCAGCGGGGAAAGCGTGATTCAGCGGAACACGAAAGCCGTTCCGGCTCCGGCATTGCCGCCGGTTCAATCTCCGATTACACAACCACAGGGACAGCCCGCAGGACAAGCAAAACCGCAAACGCCGCCTGCGACACCGCCACCACCGACGAAATAGTTTTTAGTTTTTCATTGCGTTCGTAGCTCAATTGGCAGAGCAAATGACTCTTAATCATTAGGTTGTAGGTTCGATTCCTACCGGACGCACACCGTAAAGCCGTAAGCCTTGGAACTTGCGGCTTTTTTACTTTCCAACAACATCGCGCCAAACGATTACACCGCAACACGGGAAACTGAACGGGTATGGTTAAATCGTGCGGCTTGCCTATCTTTGGCACTTCTTTCTGAGCAGTTCTATACAACCTTTACACAACTCAATACTTTTTTCAATGAAAAGACTTGCCATCTTAACCGCCATCTTGATCGGCGCATGGTTTATGACGGCTGCCGACGGCTGCGAAAGCTCCGAAATCGCCAGTGCGAAACTCTACATCCAGCAGAAAAATTTTCCCGATGCGATTGCCGCCCTCGAACGCGAGGTTAAAACCAATCCGAAGAGCGACGAAGCCTACTACTTGCTCGGCAAGGTTTATTACGAACAGCGCGACTATACGAAGTCGAAAGAAAACTTTACTAAAGCCCTTGAAGCCAATCCTGAATCGGCGAGCAAAGAAGAAATCAACAATATCGTTCGCAGCATGTGGGGCATCGAGTATAGCGCGGGTGCTCAACTCTACAACGACGCACTCAAAGAAACCGACGCGACCTCAAAGAACAACAAGTTCGATTCCGCCGCCGTGCGTTTCAACAACGCCATCGGCATCGCGCCCGATAGTTCGTTGAGCTACAACGGCCTCGCGGGCACGCTGCTCAACCAGAAAAAATATGCCGAAGCCGTGCAGACTTTGGAGAAGTCGCTCGCCCGCAACGACCGTGATCCGCTGACGTACGTTCAGATCAGCCAGATTTACACGAGCGAATTGAAACAGCCGGAGAAGGCGATTCCGGTGCTCGAAACCGCTCGTCAAAAAGGTATTGCCAACACGGACGTGCTTACCCGATTGATGAACGCCTACCTCGATGCAAAGCGTCCGAAAGATGCCGAGCCGCTCTTCGCCGAAGTGTTGCAGAAAGACCCGAAGAATAAAGTCGTGCTTTACTACGCAGGCACCGCGGCTAGCGACAGTGCCCGCTTCGACGAAGCCGTTCGCTATTTCTCGCAAGCCTTGGAAGCCGACCCCGCGTTTTCACCGGCGGCCTACAACCTCGCGGTTACATACTATCGCATGGCCGAAGCCGATAAAAAGAAAAATGCACCCGATGAATCCGCGCCGCGCAAAGGCAAAAAGAAACCTGCTGCTTCAACTTACACCGGCCACTATCCGATGCTTCAGAAAGCCATCGACACGCTGAAACCCGTTGCTGAAAAAGACAACGAGAAAGCACAGTGGAAACTCATCGGCCAACTCTATGCCCTTCAGGGTAAGAGCGATGAATCCAAAGATGCTTACAAGCGCGAAGAATCCGGCAAGTAATTTTTTCCCATCATAAAATTGAAAAAGCCTCGATCATAGAAATATGACCCGAGGCTTTTTCCGTTGTAGGGGCAACCCTTGTGGTTGCCCGTATTCAAGGCAACCACAAGGGTTGCCCCTACGAAGAGTATCTATGTTGTTCCGCGGATAGATCGAAAAATTACTTACGGATTTCGAGGTCTTTGATGATCTTGCGGTAGCGTTCGATGTCCGTCTTGGTGAGATAATTTAAAAGACGTTTGCGTTTGCCGACGAGTTTGAGCAAACCGAACCGTGAGTGATTGTCCTTCTGATGTTCTTTCAAATGTCCGGTCAGTTGGTTGATATGTTCGGTGAGCAGCGCGATCTGCGCCTCCGATGATCCGGTGTTGGTTGCCACGCCGCCAAACTTCGTGATGATTTCCTGCTTCTTTGCCTTTGCGAGTCCCATTGCTGTAGTCGTTTATGAAATGAATTAGAATTATGATTAAAACTGATTACTGAACGCCGCCGAAAAAATTTTGTCGCGCTCCAATTGCGACTTCAATTCATCGAGGCCGGAGAATTTTTGTTCATCGCGCACACGACCCAGCACCGCAACTTCCAAGGTTTGTCCGTACAAATCGCCGCTGAACTCAAGTAAAAAAACTTCGACGGAAAGTGCAAGATCGTTTGCAATAGTCGGCTTGTAACCGATGTTCATCATCGCCCGGTATTTTTTTTCACCCGCCTTGACTTCCGCAACATAGACGCCCGCTCCCGGCAAGCATTTGTGTTTATCGGAAAGTTCAAGGTTTGCGGTCGGAAACCCAATCGTGCGTCCGCGCTGTGCGCCTCTGGCAACCGCACCGGAAAATTGATACGGCCTTCCCAAAAGTTCGTTGGCTTCCGAAACCCGCCCCGCCTCAAGCAAGTGCCGGATTGCCGTGCTCGATAAATGCTTGCCGCTCACCACCTGCTCATCAATCACATCGACATAAAACTTGTATTTCGTCGCCATTGCTTGAAGCGTATCAATCGTGCCGCTGCGGTCTTTGCCGAAGCCATGATCATAGCCGATGACGACTTCCGCAAGGCCGATTTTTCCAACGAGCACATTTTCGATAAAGGCTTCCGCGCTCGTCTCGGAAAAACTTTTTGTGAACTCGATCACGAACATCACATCTACGCCGAGCGACAGGGTAATCTCGCGCCTTTCGGCGAGCGTCGTTAAAATCCGAACCGGTTCATCTTGTTTACCGATAATTGCGCGCGGATGCGGCTCGAACGTAATCAGCACGCTGCGAAGTCCTTTCGTCTTAGCCCGCGCCACCAGTTCCGAAATGATCTTGCGATGGCCGAGATGTACGCCGTCGAACGTGCCGATGGTGATTACCGATGGCTGTGTTGCAAACGCCGCAGGCATATTTGTTCCGAACGCAAAGATATGTTCGTGGCTATAAAAAAGCGTTTGCATCACCGATCCGGGCGTTCAAAATTCTATTTCACTTCGTTATCTCTGCGAGCGCGTCCGGCAACGACATCGCCTTTGCAACATCATACTTCCCGACCTTCGTGCGCCGCAGCGATTTCAAATACGCGCCGACATCCAACCGTTCACCGAAATCGTTGGCTACGCTGCGGATGTAAGTGCCTTTCGAGACCCGCATCTGGAAACCAACTTCGGGCAACCGGATGCCCGTCAATTCAAATTCAAAGATCGTGATCTCGCGCGGCGTGCGGCCTTCAACCACTGTGCCTTTGCGGGCGAGGTCGTAAAGACGTTGCCCTTTATGCCACACGGCGGAAAACATCGGCGGCAACTGTAGCTGCGTGCCTAAAAAACTTTTCGCGGTCTCGAACAACATTTCATCCGTCAGGTGCGAGACGTCTTTCATACCATATTCTTCGGTCTCGCTATCGAAACTTTTCGTGCGTGCGCCGAGCCGCAGCGTACCGGTGTATTCCTTATCAAGCACTTCGAGCTGTGAAAGTTGCTTCGTCATTTTGCCGGTTGCAATGAGCAGCAGTCCCGTCGCCTGCGGATCAAGCGTGCCCGCATGGCCGACCTTTTGCTTGACGCCCGTCCGCTTCGTCAATGCGTTGCGCAGTTTTGCAACCACATCGAACGACGTCCAACCGAGCGGCTTATCAACGAGCCAAAGCCGACCTTCCGTCCCGACTTCCTCGCCGTCTTGAGTCTCAATTATTTCCGGCGGTTCAATCGCCACTGCCGTCAGCATCAGCGGCGGGCGGCGACGACGAAGCGTTGGCGCGGCGGATGAGTTCTTCCATGCGCAGGGCTTCGGCTTGCAATTCATCCTGATAAAATTCCAGTTCGGGCATCCGCCGGAAATGATGACGCAACTTGCCCGATAAAATCTTGCGGAAGTTTTTATTTTCCTTTTGAATGTGCGCCATCATCGACTGTCCCATTTCCTTACTGCCGAGAACCGACAAGTAGAACCGCGCGATGCTCAGATCGGGCGTAACTTTCACAGCGAGGATTGTGGTGAGCGCGCCGTTGCGAGGCAACTCCTTCGAAAAAATATCGCCCATCTCGCGCTGCAGCAGTTCCGAAACGCGCTCCGTTCGTATAGACATCGTTAGTTCCTTTTCCAATTTTATCTTATGTCGCCTTATGCCGTCAGGCGATGCACGAGGCCAGCGAGCTTGCGGCTCGATTCACGCCGCGTATATTTTTTAATTTCTTCCGCGCGTCCGTGCCAAAGATTTTCTCCGGCCATCCATGCGCTGTAGTATTTCAGAAACGCCGCTTTGATTTCTTCCGGCTCACGAAAACTCGCCACCGTGCCTGCATTCGTTTCCTTGATCAGCGATGAAATCGCGCCGTCTAGCGCCAGCGTCATTACCGGACGCGATGTGCCGATGTATTCATAAACTTTGCCCGGCACAATCTCCGCGCTGTCGGGCGTGTCATCGACGACGAGCAGCAACGCATCCGAACCGAGCAACTCTAAAATACTTTCGCGGTGCGGCAAATACGGTTTCACTTCGATGGAATCCCGCAGCACCGGCTCTTCAAAAAGCGGCACGAGCGCATCACCAAACCGCCCGACGAATTTCAATTTTATTTTCTGCGCATCCACTTTTCCTTCGAGCACCAAACTTCGCACCGCGCTCAGGAACGGTTCGGGCGACCGCTTGCCATACATTGATCCGGTATAGCACACGGTGAACTTTTCATTGCGCGGTTTCTCAACGTGCGGAATCTCTTCATCATCGAAACCATTCTCGATGTGCACGCACTTGTTGGAATCGATTTCAGGATATTTCGCAGCGAAATCTTTTTTGATACCCATCCATGCCACTTCCATCGCATCGCACTCACGGAACACCGCGCGCTCGAGATGAATGTCAATTTGCTCCGCAAGGCCGTGCCGCACGGGCGTCGATAGAAACCCGCGCCACGGATCGCGGAAACCCGCAATCCACGGCAGCCCTGATTTTTTTTTCAGCCGCCGCGCAATGACCGCACAGGTGTAAGGCGGCGACGATGAGTAAAGACAATCAATCTTTTCCGCCGCAATGATCTTCATACCGGCATTGACTGCAAACGGCAACCAACCGATGCGGGCGTCGGGAATAAAAAAATTGCTCCGAACGGTTTCGGCGGTTTGTTCTTGCATCGACCGCCGTTCGCCTGGCTTCGGAATCGTGTTCACATCGACTGCCGCGCCCGCCGCTTTCCCCGTCAAGCGGCGATAGAGTACGTACGGTTCAAAAATTTTCGTGCGGTAGACTTTGACGCCCGCAGGAATCTCAGCGAGCAAACTTTCATCGCGGGCGGGATAATCGCCGTTTGATACCGTCAGCACGACGGGACGAATATCGAACTCCCGCAGATACTTGACGAACTTCAACACCCGCTGCACGCCCGGCCCGCCCGAAGGCGGAAAGTAGTATGAAACAATCAGTAGGTTCTTCACTGATTTTCCTTCTCCCGAAAAGGCTGCTGCGATTGATGAATCACGGCGAGCACATCGATGCGTTCAGACAACACTTGGTAAATAATCCGGTAATTGCCTTCAAGTATTTCTCTTACCCGTTCATCTTCTCTTTTCGGAACAAGTTTTCCTGATTCAGGAAAATTTTGAATTTGCTCCGAATGCCGCGTCAGCCGATCAACCGTGCGGTTCGCATATTGCCGAGAAGTTTGCGCGATGTAATCATAGATTGCGGCAAGATTATAAATTTTCTTCATTTACGCTTTCAGACCTTATTTATCAAGGCCGAACTGCTTGCGTACTTCATCGACTTCAACACTACGTCCGGCTTTGCTATCCGCTAGTCCTGCGTCAATCGTTTGATGCACATAAATTTCGTGCATGATTTCATCCCAACCGACATTTTCCGGCAACCGGTCGATAAGCAACTTTGCTTCTTCTTTGATGCTTTTCGTTTCCATTACCGCGTTTGTCAAATTAACTCATCACCAGTTTGCGCTTCGTCTCAACGGTATGATACGATTCGATCATGTCGCCTTCTTTCACATCGTTGAAGTTTTTGAATGCAATGCCGCACTCGAAGCCGGTCTCGACTTCTTTCACATCGTCTTTGACGCGCTTCAGCGAATCCAGTTCGCCGTCGAAAACCTGAATGCCGTCGCGGAGCAAGCGGACGCGGGCGTCGCGGGTGATCTTGCCTTCGAGCACATAGCATCCGGCAACCGTACCGATTTTGGAAATCTTATAGACCTTCCGCACTTCGACCGTCGATGTAATTTCTTCGCGCATTTCCGGTGCAAGCATTCCCTCGAGAGCGTCCTTCACATCTTCCAACGCATGATAAATCACCGTGTAGAACCGCACATCGATTTCTTCTTTTTCCGCCGCCCGTTTGGCATTCAGGTTCGGACGCACGCGGAAGCCGATGATGATCGCCTCCGACGCCGCTGCAAGCAACACATCCGATTCGGTGATCTGTCCGACGCCGCGGTGAATGACGCGCACCTTCACTTCGTTCGCTTGCGTTTTCATCAAGCCGTCCGCAAGGGCTTCGACCGAGCCATCCACGTCCGCTTTGACGATCACGCGCAGTTCCTTGAAATTTCCCTGCTGAATCTGCCGCGAGACTTCGTTGAGCGTCACATGATGCCGCTGACGAAATTCCTGTTCGCGCTTGATGACCTGCCGCTTCTGCGAAATCTCTCGCGCTTCGCGGTCGGTTTCGACGACGCTGAAAATATCTCCTGATTGCGGCAAGTGCTCGAAACCCAAGACCCGCACGGGTTGCGAAGGGTTTGCGAGTTCCTCGCGGTTGCTACGCTCGTTGAGCATCGCCCGCACGCGGCCTGACGAGACGCCAGCGACGAACGGATCGCCGACTTTCAAAATACCCTGCTGCACCATCACGGTTGCGACGACGCCTTTGCCTTTATCCAATTCCGCTTCAATCACAACGCCTTTCGCGTGTCGCTTCGGATTGTGGTTCGCTTTTAATTCCATGATGTCGGCTTGAGTGAGCACTTTCTCAAGTAACTCGCGCACACCGTCGCCTTTCTTCGCCGAAATTTCCTGCGACTGCGTGTCGCCGCCCCACTCTTCGACGGTTACGCCGTTCTCAGAAAGTTGCGTACGGATTTTATCGGGGTTCGCGTCGGGCTTATCGATCTTGTTGATCGCCACGACAATCGGCACGTTGGCGGCCTTCGCATGATTGATCGCTTCTTTCGTTTGCGGCATCACGCTGTCATCCGCCGCGACGACGAGAATGACAATATCCGTAACCTGCGCGCCGCGGGCACGCATGGCCGTAAAGGCTTCGTGGCCGGGCGTATCGAGAAACGTCAGTTTGCGTTTATTCTCAAGCTCAACTTCATATGCACCGATGTGCTGCGTGATGCCGCCCGATTCACCCGCAACCACGTTGCTGCGGCGGATGTAGTCGAGCAGCGACGTCTTGCCGTGATCCACGTGCCCCATGATGGTTACGACGGGCGGACGCGCGGTCATATCTTCCGGCGCATCGTCGTCATCATCCACCATCGTCGCTTCGACTTCGGAGACGAACTGAATTTCTTTGCCGAACTCCAGCGCAAGCAATTCCAGCGTTTCGCGGTCGAGTCGCTGATTGATCGTGATGAACTTACCGAGCTTAAAACACTTCTCGATGACTTCTTTCGGAGTTACGCCGATGAGATCGGCGAACTCGTGCGTCGAGGCGTATTCGGTCAGGCGGACGATGTGCTGTTCGGCGAGCACGCGGGCTTCTTCGATGCGCTCGGCTTCTTCGCGCTCGCGGCGGCGGATTTTGCGGAACTTCTGCCGCGTGTTCGCCTCCGACGATTCGCCCATATCGAGCATCGTCTGCCGAATGTTGCGGTCAATCGCTTTCGCATCAACTTCAAACTTCTTGCCTTTCTTTTTGCCCGCATTAACGCTTGCTTGCGCTTTTTCTATTTGCTCTTCGCGCGCGGTTTTCTTGGCCGTAACCGGAGGCTTCGCATCGGTGGGCTTCGCGTCCGTCTTCGGAGCGGCGGGCTTCGGCGCGGCGGCGGTTGCAGCGGCAGCGGCGGTTTGCTGGACTTTCAGGTCGTCCATCTGTTCCTTGAAACTCTTCTTGCGCTTGCGCTTCTTTTTCTGAAGATCAATCGCGCCGAAAACTTTCAATCCGCCGACATTTTCCGACTGCGTGAACTTGGTGTTGATTTCGGCTTGATCGCGCTCAACCGAAAGCTGCATCCCCGTCCGTGAATCCGGTGCGTCTTCACTTTCTTCGGCGGTCGTTTCATCAGGCGCATCGGCCTCGGTGCTTTCAGCCGGTTCGCTCGTCTCTGGTTCAGCAACTTCCGACGCGACCGGCGCGGCGGTTTGCGTTTCTAAAACCGTTGGCTCGCTTGCAGATTCGGCGATGGTTTCCGTCAG
>JACMJS010000123.1 GCA_014380515.1 Chlorobiales bacterium | reverse complement strand
TCAACGGGACTTGGATGCTTGAACGCCCACCGCCGGCAATACTCGCGGAACGCAGCATCGAACCGCTCAGGTCCTAAAATCTGTTCGCGCAAAAGTACCAGTCCCGCCGCAGGTTTGCCGTAAGCATTGTTGCCCAGACTGGTAACATTGTGCGGGTGCGTCATCAGCGGTTCCTGCTGCGGGAATTTCATGTAGGGGACGATGTTCTTCGCCGGGCCGCGGGTCGGGGTGCGCTGTGGGTAACGACCCTGTTCGCTGTAGTACTGAATGAACGTGGTCAGCCCTTCATCAAGCCACGCATAGCGGCGCTCGTCGGAGTTGATGATCATCGGAAACCAGTTGTGCCCGACTTCGTGCGTTGTAACCCCGAAGAGTCCGAACTCATTTTTGCGCTCGCGGCAAAAGACGATCATCGGATATTCCATGCCGCCTTCCGGCCCGTTGACATTGGCCGAGACGGGATACGGATAGCGAAACCACCGCGTCGAAAATTCTTTGACCGAAAATCTTACCATGTCGGTCGATTGACGCCAGAGCGGCAAGGCTTCTTTCGGATAGGCGGATTGACAGAGCACGCCTTCCCAACCGGCGGCGTCCCAGATATAAGTTTGCGAAGTTGCGAAAGCGAAGTCGCGCGTGTTCTCCGCTTTGAAATGCCATGTCAAGTTGCCTTGCGTCGTTGGCCGTGATGCGGGCGTGCCAACTTCCGCCGAATCTAAAATCATCACCGTCTTTTCGCTGTTGATCGCGCGGGCGAGGCGCGATTGCTGTTCCGGGGTCAAAACTTCTTTTGGATTTTGCAGAACGCCCGTCGCAATAACGATGTGCGAGGCGGGTACGGAGAGGCGCACGTCCCAATTGCCGAACTCGGTGTAGAACTCGCCTTGCCCCATGTATTGATCGGTTTGCCAGCCGGAGACGTCGTCATAAACGCACATCCGCGGTTGCCACTGCGCCATTTCATAAATCCAGCCGCCCGATACTTTCTCACGTCCCATGCGGCGTCCCGGGTAGGGCACGATGAACGACCAATCCATTTCCAACGTCAATCGGGCGCCGGGCGCGAGCGGTTTTTCCAAATCGATCCGCATCACGGTATCGTTGATCAGAACTTTCGCAGGCGTTTTCGTGCCACTGACTTTTTCGATAACGTTATTTTTCGATGCGCTGCGTTTCGCTTTTGCCGTGCGCGCAGGCGAGACGAGTTCAACGCGAGAGATGTTGTATTTGCCGTAGAACTGTCGCCCCGAAAATTGCCGCGGCATGGTTGCTCGCGGTGCAGGCCGGGTGAGTTGCACGCGGCCTGTTGAATCGGCGTAGTTCTGATCGACTTGCAACCACAAATAGCGCAGCGTATCTGGCGAGTTGTTGAAGTAAGTAATTTGCTCCGTGCCCGTCAAGCGGTGCGTAGCGGTGTCGAGCGTGGCGGAAACGAGATAATCGGCGCGCTGTTGCCAATAGGCTTTGCCCGGCATTCCCGACCCCGTGCGAACCTCGTTCGGCGTTGCCCATTCCTCGATGCGGCGAAACGGCGATTCGTTGGTGAGTGGTGCGCGTTTTGTTCTGCCGCTCATTGCCGCCGGTGCGTTCAGTGCCGCCGGTTGCGGAGGCGCGGTTTCAGAGGTGGTTTTGCAAGCTGCAAGCGTGAGTAAAAACGAGGCGGAAAAATACAAGGCGAGCGAGCGAAAGTTCATCGGTAGAAAGTTGGTTTGCGAGATCGTCTGGTTGAAATGTAAAAATAAACTCATGGCAGGAGTGAGCAGAAGAAAAAAAATCAAAATGATAAAAAACTCCGGCTTTGTTTTTCGGAGAGGCGTGTGTATTGTTCGCAGCGTTTTGGTTTCAAGATGCAACTGATTTCCAGCCTGTCAAAACACCGTCGCAAGAAAATAATTTCCATGCTATGCCTATCCGCATTACGAATCTTATCAAAAACTTTTCCGCCGGAAATGTAAAAACGCCGGTGCGAACCGCCGTGCTCAATGTTCCGGGCTTTGAACTGGCGGATGGCGATCAGGTCGCGCTCGTCGGCAAATCGGGCGGCGGCAAATCAACCTTGCTCAACGTCATCGCGGGGATTGTAACCGCGGACAGCGGCGAGGTGATGATCAATAGCACCGACATCACCCAACTTTCCGAACCCGCCCGCGACACGTTTCGGGCGGCTAACATTGGCTACGTGTTTCAGACGTTTAATTTAATTCAAGGCTTGACGGCGATGGAGAACGTGATACTCGCCATGAGTTTTGCGGGCAAAGTTAAAAACATGGAAGCCCGCGCAAAGGAATTGCTATCGCTCGTCGGGCTTGCGGAAAAACTGGCTAACAAGCCGCGCGAACTTTCCGTCGGCCAGCAACAGCGGGTGGCGATTGCGCGGGCGGTGGCCAATGAACCGCAGTTGATTTTGGCCGATGAACCGACGGCGAATTTGGATGAAGCGAGCAGCGACCTTGTTATCACGCTGCTGAAAAAAGTATGCAGCGAATCAGGCCGAATGTTGATTCTTGTAACACACGAGCGCGAGGTTGCCGCT
>JACMJS010000122.1 GCA_014380515.1 Chlorobiales bacterium | reverse complement strand
TGCCACCAAGTCATTTAAACAAAACAATGAAACGAAAAGTACTTGCACTTTCGCCGCTGCTGCTGTTTGTCTGCATGTTCGCCTCGCAACTTCCCGCACAAACTTTTCAAATTGATGATGTCCCGCTCGGCGCGCCGTCGGTGCAATACAACGATCCCGAGTTCGAACCGTTCGGCCACCGGATGGTATTTATGGACAGCCTGAACACCGCGTGGGTCGCAACTCTCAATCCGCAAACCGGCTTTCTGCAATCCGCGACGGGCTTCGACCTGCTGATGGATTCATTGCTCACCGATCTCCAACTTTCAACGAACGGGCCGGAATGGGGAGCGAGCGCACAGGGCGTTGCGCTCTTCTACACCAAAACGGATTCGAAAGGCGTCATGCAACTCTGGCGCGCACGGCTCGGTGCGGCCTCGCCGGAACTTGCGCAGATCACCACCGGCGACAGCAGCAGTTTCGCCGTCTATCCTTACTTCGAGCCGCAGCGACCCGCCGTCAAATTCTATTTCGGCATGGACTCCGCAAACGCGCGGATTGATTCATGGGGTGATGAAAGCCTTGCGCCGGTCGTCTATCCGTTTCGCGTCAAGCCGCCCGCGTCGGGACAAGCTTATTGGATTTCGGGCACGGAAGATTTTGTGATCGCTACGACGGGCGCATCCCCGACCGGAAATGTTCTGCAAATTTCGCGCTACTCGACCGCTACCCAGACACTGAAAATTTTGACCAACGATACCGGCACGAAAACCGCCGTGTGCGCTTTTTATGCGCCGGAGTTTAACGGCGAATTGCTTTACGCAGCAACCGTCAGCCAGCGGTACATCAACATCTACCGCGATTTAAATGAACCGTTCTTGACGCTGATCGCGCAGCTTGAAATCCCGCAAGGCGAAACCAACCGGTTCGTTTCATCGATGCAACCGCTCATCGGCAATCAAGGCTTCGGCGGCGTTTCATACTTCTCGGCGATTGCCAATCAAACCAACGACCCGTACAATCCGGGCGACGGCGCGATCTGGATGCTCGGCTTGGGCTTAGACACCGCGAACCGTTTCGCCCGCAGAGTTGACGACGGCCAAACCACCGGCGAAATCGCCCAACGCTACGAACCGGAAACCTACATCGGTGATGCCGAAGTATTCGTCTACTACAACAAAGGATTGACGAATGGTGCCAACGAACTGCGCCGCGCCCGAACCGGCATTACGACGGCTATGTCCGCCGCCGCCGCCGCAACAAAACCCACCGCAACATTTAGACTCTCGCAAAATTATCCGAACCCGTTCAATCCGAACACCGCCGTTGGTTATCAGTTGTCAGTCGCTAGTCAAGTCCAATTGAAAGTATTTGACGTGCTGGGACGCGAAGTGGCGACGCTGGTCGATGCGAAACAGGCGGCAGGAAATTATGCGGTGAATTTTAATGCGAAGAATCTCACGAGCGGAATTTATTTCTACAGGTTGCAAGCCGGAAGTAGCGACGGACGGAGCGGAAGTTTTATCGAAACGAAAAAGATGATACTTGTAAAGTAGACTTGATCAGGGGCTGTGGCGGTGCGTCGGCGTTGCGGTGAGAAGATCGCGGAGGGCGGTGATAAAAAACGGTGAAATAGAAATGCCGAGCACGCCGCCGGTGAAGAGACGCATCGCCGCAACATCGTGATACAGCCCGATGGCTTCCGCCGCAACATCCAACCCGACTAGCAGTGATGCGGTGATGAGCATCCCGACGAGGAACATCCGGTTTTTCTCCGAGAGAAACGGCATGAGCGTTGCGCCGAATAAAATACCGGAATAGATTGCCGTGCAGCGGATACAAATCGCCATCGGCATTCCGAAAAAGTGAAAGCAGCGTTCATGCTGTTGATGACACAAGCCGTGAAAGGCCATGTAGAGCGGCGCGCCGGATGATTCACCCAAATAGGCCGCGAGCACTGCCAGCGTTAGCACAAGCAGCATAACACTTGCCGCAACCGTTCGCGTTGTCCAAGTCTTCGCTAAAACCACGTCGGCGTTCATCGCTTGCGCTTCTTTTGTTGCAGTCGCTTCAAGATCGCTCGACCGAAATCAAGGTCTTCGGGCGTAGTAAGTTTAAAGTTGTGATAATCCATTTCCATCAGCCGCAGTTTTTGGTGCGGGAAAAAGCGTTCGACGAGCGCGGCGTCGTCGGTTGCATAAAACTTTTTCCCCTGCGCTTTGCGGTGTGCGGCGATAATCGTGCGGGCGCGAAAACCCTGCGGCGTTTGAACCTGCACGAGCCGCGAGCGGTCGAGCGTTTCAGCGATGAAGTCGCTTTCGCCCGCCCGCACTTTGATGGTGTCTTTGGGAAGGGTAGCCGGAACGCACGCGCCGAACCGGTAGGCGAGTTCGGTGATGCGGTCGATTTCCTTAGGCTGAATAAACGGACGGGCGCCGTCGTGAATGAGAATGACGCGGCGGGTTTGAGCGGAAGCGGAGAGCGACGCAATATCGGCGGCGACAAGTTCGATGCAGTTGTAAATCGAATCTTGCCGTTCCTTACCGCCTTCGGTGATGAACAGGGGTTTCTTAAAGCCGTATCGTTTGATCAGGCGTTGCAATTCTCCGACATACTCTTTCCCGGTCGCAATCGCAATCTTTTCAATAAGCAAGGCTTTTTCAAACGCGGCAAGCGTGTGATAGAGCAACGGTTTGCCCGCGAGTTTCAGATACTGCTTGCTTTCGCCCTGCCGCAGTTTCATCCGTTTGCCCAAGCCGCCCGCGGCAATGATGGCGTATCCGCAGATTCGCATAAAAATATTTCTCGCAGCGTAAGAAGATCGAGTTGAAAATTGCTACGGGTGAGCGTAAATACGAGCCGGTGTTTTGCTCGCACCGTGAGCGTTAGTGAACGATCATCGCGTCGCCGTAGCAATAAAACCGGTAGCCCGTTTTCATCGCCTGTTTGTAGCTCTTCATCATAAATTCATATTCGCCGAACGCACAGGCCAGCATCAGCAGCGTTGATTCCGGCGGATGAAAGTTGGTGATGAGCATGTCGGTTACTTTGAAATCATATGGCGGATAAACGTATTTGTCCATCCAGCCCTCGCCGAACTTGATGCGGCCATCGACCGTCGCATTGTTCTCGAGTGCCCGGCAAACCGTCGTCCCGACTGCGATAATGCGTCCCGACCGCTTCTGCTTCACTTCATTGATGCGCTGGGCGGTTGAATACGGCACGTTGAGATATTCCGAATCCATCTTGTGCTTCGAGACGTCTTCAACCTCGACGGAGCGAAACGTACCCAATCCCGGATGAAGGGTTAAAGGCAAAATCTCAACGCCCATGCGCTTGATCTTCGTGAGCAATTCCGTGGTGAAATGCAATCCGGCACTGGGCGCAGCCACCGCGCCCGGCACGCGGGCATAGACGGTTTGGTAACGCACCTTGTCTTTTTCATCCGGCTCGCGCTTGATGTAATCGGGAATCGGCATCATACCGATTTTCTCGACCGTCTTAAAAATATCAATGTCGGGATTGAGAAAGCGGATCGTACGCCCGCGCGAGGTGGTATTATCGACCACTTCGGCGACGAGATCATTCTGAAAATAAAGTTTGTTGCCGACCCGGACTTTACGCGCCGGTTCAACCAGCACATCCCAAAGCCCGACTTGCTTGTTGAGTTCACGAAGTAAAAATACTTCGATCTTTGCCGAAGTTTTTTCCTTGTGTCCGTAGAGACGGGCGGGAAAAACTTTCGTATCGTTAAGCACGAGCACGTCGCCTTTCTTGAAGTAGGCGGTAATGTCGGTGAATTTTTTATCGTCGATGGTTTTCTTTTTACGGTCGAGCACCATCAACTTGCATTTATCGCGCGGCTCTTTGGGAATGCTGGCGATGGCCGTTTTGGGAAGTGTATAGCGGAATTCTGAGAGTCTCATTTTGAGGCGTGCGGCGATGTTGTAAATGCGGCGTTGTGAAAATGCTCGGGTGCGAACCCCGGTGTGCGGCGGTAATGAACAAGCCTTACAGAGAGGTTTTGCTGAAGGCTTCTACATGAATCAAGCGATTCGGTGAAATCATTTACGAAACCATTTGCCGGACAAGTCTAGACCAGTGAAAGACGTCGGCGTGGTATAACGGCTATCTCTAAATCGAGCGGCAAAGTTAATACATTCGCCTCACAAATGAAAACAAGAATTTTAGTTCTCCGTCAAGCAACGCCGCGCGCGACGTCCTGCCCGGCAGACGAATGAACCTGATCAAATCGCCCCGCTGCGGACTTGGTTGCGGTTTATAAAATCTTTTTGCCTAAATTCGCAACCGTGCCTGCATCGCTAAAACTTGTGCTCCGGCAAGTCCCTGCGTTACGGCTTAAAGATTCGCACAACACACCAGACCCGGTAAACCGTCGCACCATGAGACAACCCAGACTAAACCTATTTTTCCTCACTGCGATTTTGGCTGCAACTTTCGGCGTGCTTCAGGGCTGCGGCGGTTCACGCTCCCTTCAGAAATCCGGTGCCGATTCCGTTGCCGCCGCCCGCGCCGATTCCTTGCGCCGCGACAGCCTCGCCAACGCCGATACCGCTCGCCGGGTAACCACCTACGATTCTACAGCCAACTTGGATGATCTGGATTATGTGCGGCCAACAACCGACGAGCGCATCAACGTGATGAGTGCCGTCCGGCGCGGCCTCAGTGCCGGTGGTTTCGGTATGCAAACCTTTACGGAATCCGGTCTCGGCTGCCAATACCCAATGCCCGCCGAATGGGCGAACACCCGGCGCGATTACCGCAACGTGGTCAATTACTTCGGCAACAATAAAATTAGCGTCATCATTTCGGTTGGACGTACCACGTTCGATTCGCTCTATCTTTGGGCGCAGATTCAAGAAGCATTGGCTTACGGAAAAAATCAAGTTCCCAAAGGCGACATCAAAGGCGACACCGCACTTATCACCAAAGGCAGCGCGCAGCAAATTTACTTTGGTCGCTATGAACTCGCCGGTAAGCAAGTGAATACGGCGTATTTCAAACGCGGTGATAATCAGTTCAACATCGTCGTTGAACATCCGACGAGTCCCGCACTCACGCAAGGCGAAGCGGAAGCGATCAACTTCATTATGGCCAGTTTCATTGCGGGCGACCCGACGATTGAAATCCCCAAACCGCTCACGAACTACTATCCCGAAGTGCCGCCCGAAGCTCCCGAACCCAAAGGCAAAAAAGGGAAGAAGGGCAAAAAGTCAGCTACGAAAAAAACCGGCACGAAGCCATCCGCAAAAGCCAAGAAGCCGGTCGCTAAAAAAACAAGTTGACCGCAGATGACTGCAATCGCCACACCGGTATTTGTTGTAAAACATAGCGGCGTAATTACAATAAGGCGGCGACGCATCTGAAAAACTTCAACGGAAAACGGCGACGATTTAAACCTTGTTCTTTGAAATGCCGTCCGGCGTAGAAGCACTGAGGCACCATCAAGACTGCGCGAGATGCTCGGCACGAGCGGCGCGATAGAAGTTCTCGCAGTTTATTGGATGCTTCGTCGTTCTACGCGGGCAAGTTCATCAACTTCAAGAACGAACGATGACCGAGCTCGAGCTTTTAAGGCTGATCGACCCGGGAGAAAACATCCGCACCGAATTCAAGCGGTTGGTGCATTCGCCGGAAAAAATTGCAAAGTCCCTGACTGCTTTCGCCAACACCGAAGGCGGTACAATCCTTGTCGGCGTCGATGATGACAAACGCATCGTCGGCATTGCGAGCGAAAAAGAAACGACGGAGATTATTTATGAAGCGGCGACGCTCTTCTGCGATCCGCAAGTACCGTTTGAAGTCGGCGTCGCGGAGTTTCGCGGGCGCGACGTGCTCATCGTGATCGTCGAGGAAAGCGATCACAAGCCGCACCATCATCTTTCCGAAACGCGCGATCAGAAGACGTTTAAGAAACAAACGGAGCGAAAAGTCTATGTGCGTTCCGGCAGCCGGAACACCGTTGCCAGCAAGGAAGTCGCCAAACTCATGGCTTCCGAGCGAAAAGAACTGCGATTCTCATATGGTGAAAATGAAAAGATGCTCCTGCGGTATTTGGATGCGTATCAACGCATCACGCTGCATGAGTTCAGCCACTTGGTCAATATCTCGCATCGCCGCGCTTCGCGGATTCTCATCGCGCTCGTCCGGGCGGGCGTCATTCGCATTCACACCGAAGGTAAGAACGATTATTACACGCTGGCCTACCGCTGACTTGCAATTCGCTTTTGAAATCTGACGCAAAACCATTCCCACGCCTGACAAAAAACATGATGCTCTCGCGGGAAGAGCGTTCAACTTCAGTTGCTTCTATGGCCGCCAAACAAAAAGCCACACGAAAAGCCAAGCGACAAGCCACGCGACCAATAAGGCCGAAAGTCGCACCGACCACACGCAAAGTCCCGGCGCGGCGCCCGGCGCCCGATCCTAAGTCCGCATCCGCACCGGCTGTAACACCGCATCTGAGCAGGCTTCGTAAGCCACCGGAAAAACCCGCGCCGCCGCCCGACATTCACGCCCGTATCTACGAAAGCCTGTTTCGCAACTCGCCGGATTTATTACTTCTCATCGAACCCAACGGCACGCTCGCCGATCTTTCCGACATTGCTCAACATGTTTTCGGCAAACCGCGCAAGGAACTCATCGGAAAAAATATCTCGGAATTGGCCGCGCCCAAAGATGCGACCGCGCTTTTAAAACTTTTTCGCAAACACGGACCCGTATCCAAAGGCGCGAAAGAATTTATCTGGAACTTCAAACGCGGACGCGGCAACGCAAAGCAACTTCGCGTGCGTGAATCCATCGTCGCCACCGGCGGCAAACTATTCGCCCTCGCCGTCCTGCGCGATATGACCCCGCAATTGGAGAACAGTGAAAAACTCGTACGCAAGAACGCTCAATTGCAGCAACTCAATCAACTACTCGTCAGCCTCGCCAAGCACGATCAACTCACCGGCATTTTCAACCGCCGCCACTTCGAGGAAATTTTGGACAACGAACTTGCCCGTGCGATTCGCTACCGCGGCGATCTCTCAGTCGGCATGGTTGATATTGATGACTTCAAAAAAATCAATGATACGTACGGCCATCCGACGGGCGACCGGGTATTGAAGACGATTGCGCAGGCGATGCAACAGGGCGTGCGTCGCACCGACATCGTTGCCCGCTACGGCGGAGAAGAATTCGTGATGGTCTTGCCGCATACGCCCGCCGAAGGTGCTTTCGAGGTGGCGGAAAAACTGCGCCGCAAAATCGAAGAGACCGAAATTAGAATCGGGCAAACACTTCTACGGGTAACGATCAGCATCGGCATTGCTTCCAACATCGGCAAGGCTCCGCAGCGCGAGAAACTGATGGCCAATGCCGATGCCGCGCTCTACGATGCCAAACATGCCGGAAAAAACCGCACGCTCGTTCATCAAAGCATCAGCGACACCGCGGATTGAAAAAATTTCGGCCATAAGCAGCTTGGTGATATGCTGCTTATAGATCGATCACCAATCCCAGAGACCATTGCTCGATACGGCGGTAAAAATACATGCCGTGAATATCAAGGCCGCTTTGGTAATTCACCGCGATGCGCAATCCGCGCCCTCGCATCGCGCCCGTCTTGATTCCTGCTTGCACGCTGAACATCCCCGTCGTTGCATCGCCTCCGCCTGCGTTGCGTCCGGCTTCGCCGAGGGAAAGCAATCGTAAATCCGTTGCCGCGAACGGCGTAACCGCGCCCGCAAGAAATTCATTCGAATAAACTTCCGCGCCCGTTTGCAAAACGCTGGTGCCGAAACCGTTGGGCAAGGTGTGAAAAATCCACTCGTAGCCGAGATAAATCCGTCCGCCGATAGCTTCACGCCCGCCTTCAACCGCCACAACGAAGTTGAAAAATTCCCGACTGAACACGAACGGCGGTTTGGCGTCGCGCCATTCCTGATTGTCGCCGTCGTAGTGCCCGTCGACGAAGTGCGCCGAAATATGACTCAGCCGGAGCCGCGCCGAGACGGAAACCTTTTCTGAAAAAATGACGACCGGCTGACGGTAACTCACATTGATGCCGAAAATGTAGTCAATCGCTTCGACGGGAAACTTGAAATCATTTTCTTTCCGCAACAGCGTGAATGTGCCGAAGTCCGCCCCGAAGGCCGCCGCATGTTGTGCTTCCGTGGGGGACGGCGATTGAAAATTCACCCGCACCAAATCAATCGTGCCGCCGATGTCGAGCAGCAGTTGATTGCCCGCAAGCACATTGAGCACGGCGAAGCGCGGCTCTTTCGGATCGGCGACGAGCGGACTGAACAATGCACGGTTGCCGCTTGTGAACCGGACTTGCGGTGAAACGGAAGAATCCGCTTGGGATGCGGCGATCTGTGCGACGGCGGTTTGAGATGAGCACGGCTGCAGAATGAAAAGAGCCGCAATGAAAAGAGAAGTGAATCGCACTGATGGCATCGACGGTGAAAGAAATGAAAGTTGAAAAAGATGACTTGGACGGGTTCAAAAATAAAAAGGCAACCATTGTGCAGGGCTGCCTTTTGAATCGAACAAGATGTGTTGGAAAAGTTACTCTTTACTTAACAACGTCGCCTTCGATGGTAACTGAAATCGGCGTGTAGATGCCGAGCGTGATGCCGCCGAGCAAGCCATCAACGAATGACTGCTGAAACGTGTAGCGTACGTTGGATGCCTTTGAGCCGCCCGCCGCTTTGACTTCTTCATCGATCACGTCTTGAACCGTCTTGGCTGAGTTGCCGCCTTGCACCAATCCATAAACAAAATGCGGCACGCCGACAGTGCGTGTAAAAGATTTAACGCTGCTGCCGGACATCGGATCGCCGCCCGGTCCGACGCGCGTTGTATAGCACGCCGATAAACTGACGCAAAAGAGGAAAAGCCCCGTGAAGGAAATGATTTTTTTCATGTTCAAAGTGAAAGTTGTTATTAAAAGCGATCCATTGAAAAAAGAAGCTTGCCAAGTAACCGTGCATCCACGCGAAAATCAATACCTGAAAACATCACTGAAAACTTCACGGTAATCTTGGAATACCTTTACTTCGTTTTCTTTTTTGGTTTCGGAGCCGAAGGCTTGGCCGTTTTCTTGGGCGCGGCGACGGTGATGCGGAACGCGGTTTTATCTTCGCCGCCTACGCCGTCTTTCACGCTGACTTCAACCGTAAATTTGCCGACTTCTTTTTCGGTGGGCGCGAAACTGAAATTGCCCTGTTCATCGAGCGTCGCTCCGCTCGGTAAGCCGGTCGCGGAGAAGACGAGTTTATCATCCGTGTCAAGATCGGTAGCGCTGAACTTCGTCGTGAGCGAGGTGCCGACGGACGCCGAATCCGCCGAGTTGCGAGCGACGAGCGACGCATCTTTGATTTTCACCATGGCCGGTTTGCGGTTCAGCTTGCCGACTTTGTAACTGACTTCCTCGGAAACCTCTGCGCCGAACGAGTCCTTCACTTTGAAGAGCACTTTATACTCGCCCTTCTGACCGTACTCCGGCTTCCACGTGAATGTCCGCGAACGGGCGTCGAACTTCGCGCCTTGTGGCAAGCCTTCGGCGGTAAAGACGAGTTTGCCCGCGTCTTCTTTATCGGGATCCGCCGCATTAACGACTTGTAGCAAGTCGGCCTTTTCTTCGACGCTCTTGCCTTCCATTTTTGTGAGGACGGGCGGACGGTTTTTGTTGTCTACTTTAATCGTCATCGATGTTTCATCGGTCAGCGCGCCGTCATCGGTTACTTTGAACGTCAATTTGTAACTGCCCGATTGTTCGAACGAAGGTTTCCATGTAAAGACTTTGCCATCGAACGCCGAACCGTTCGGTGCACCGGCGACGGTGATTTTAAGTTTACCGTCATCTTCCTTATCGGGGTCGGTGGCATTCACGGTGAAAGTCATGGCCGAATCTTCAATCGCACCGGCATCGGCGATTTTTTCCATCGTAGGTTTGCGGTTGACGTTCGAGACCGTAATCACAACGGCTTCGCTATCGGAAAGCGCGGTGCCGTCGATACCCGTATCGGTAACTTTGAAAACGGCGGTGGGTGTGCCGGATTGCTCAAAAGTCGGCGTCCAAGTAAATGTCCGTTTACCCGCGTCGAATGTGGCTCCCTCAGGCAACGTGCCGGTGGTGAAAGTCAGTTTGTTTAAATCTTCCTTGTCGGGATCGGTGGCGGCGATGGTAAAGGTGATGAGCTTGGTTTCCGTCGCTTGCTTCGCGCCGATGGCGGTGAACTTCGGCGAGCGATTCGTTTGCTTCACCGTCAGGTTCACCGTCAATTTATCTTCTTTGACGAACGCGGCGGCGGGTTTGAGTTTTAAATCCAAGCCCTGATCGCGCACGGTAAATGACGCTTTGAAATCACCGGCTTGCTCAAACGTCGGCGTCCAACTGATTTTTCTCGCCGCCGCATCGAAGGTCGCACCGGGCGGCAGCGAGGTCGCGGTGTAAGTGAGTTTGCCGTCATCCTCTTTGTCGGGATCGCGGGCGAGAATCTCAAACGTCTGCGCTTTGTTTTCGGCGAAGACTTGGGTTTCAAGCGAATCGAACTTCGGTCCGAGATTGACGTTGTCGATACGGACACCAATGCCTTTCGAATCCGTCAGGATGCCTTTGCCGTCGGTGTTGGCGTCGCGGACGGTAAATCGCACGCGGAAATCTCCGGCTTGGGTGTAATCGGGCAGCCAGCGCAACGTGCGTGAGTCCGCATCGAACGCCGCGCCGCGCGGAAGGCTGTCGGCGATGTAAGTGAGTTTGCCCGCGTCTTCCTTATCGGGATCGGTGCCCTCGGGAATCGTGTAGCGGAGCGAATCATTTTCTTTGACGAGTTGATCAAGCGGTTGCGGCTGGGTCGGCTTACGATTGACGTGCGGGACGGTGAGACGGAATTTTTGCTCGGTGCCCAGACCGAACTCGGTCTGTTCGCTGATGCGGGCGGTGAAATCATACTTGCCTGATTGCTCAAAGGTCGGTGTCCAAGTCAGTTCACGCGTGGCTTTATTATAGGCCGAGCCTTGAGTTTGCGCGGTGATTCCGGCGAGCGTAATCGATGTTTTATCGCTGTCGGGATCGAAGCCTTCGAAGACGTATTTAAACGGCTGGTTCTCGTCGGAGGTCTTGTTGGAAATGTTCGTCAGGAGCGGCGAGAGGTCGTATTGATAAACATGCACGCCTTTATTCGTCGCCACATAAATCGCGTGGCCATAGGCCGAGAGGTTGCGGTACTCAAGGAATCCGCGTTCGGGCACGAACTTATCCGTTTTATCGGGCGCGGGTTCTTCGTCGTAGAACTTGCGGCCATCATAAATAAAAAGCCCCGCGCGTCCGCCGCTGACATAAATGAAATTCGGATTGAGCGGATAGGGAATGACGGCTCCGGCGTAGCCTTGCGTATAGGCTTGTGAATACGCTCTACGGATGCGGCTGAGATTATTGATGTTGATGACTTCAAACCCGACGAGGCCATCGGCGAGGAAGAGCAGCGAATCGGTGATAAAAGTATTTCGAAGCTCGCCGCGCGTGTCGTAGCTGGCTTTGAGCGTGAGAACGGTCGGGCGGGTGGCGTCCATAATTTTGACGCCGTTCTTGCGGTCGCTGACGTAGAGCGTATTTTTCTGAAGCGTCAATCCCCACGCGAAATCCCACGTGAGTTTGTTCGTTTGACCAACGCGCTGCGGCGACGACGGATTGCTGATATCCCATGTTTCCACGCCCGCTTTGCCTGCGGCGACGTAAAGAAAATTGCCGGTCGCGTCGGTTTGCACGTCCCACGCTTCGTCGGCGGTCTTGAACGACGTTACAAGTTTCGGATCATCGGGCTTGGCGACGTTGAAAACGACGACGCCTTTAAGATTGTCGGTTACATACAGGAAATTTCCGGCGACGGCGATGCCGCCCGTCGGAATCGAAAGTTCTTTGACGCCGCCTGCGGACAAGGGTTCGGGATTGAACCGGTCTTTAGCGAGGCTGAATGAATAAAGACCGTCGCGTTCGGTGGCGGCGTAGAGCACCGAACCCTGCACGAGCACGGCAACGGCGCCTTTATCGGCAAGGACGACGACGCCGGATTTTTCCAGCCGGTTGAGTTCATCCGTCTGCGCGAGAACCGGGTTGGAAAAAAGGATGAAGATTGCAGCGGTGAAGAAAGCCATGCGGGTGGAGACCGAAAGAATAGATGAGGGTAACGTTCCGAAAGGCAGGTGAAAGTATGTCGTCATTGGAGATAATTTTCGGAGTGAAACGGTTTTGAACACGAGTTGTAAAGACTTTGCCATATAGCAGTTACGGGCAGTTACGACCTGAAGTTCATATTGGTGGCTGGGGGGGAAACGATGCTTGCAAATCTACGAAACGAAGCGATACATTGCAAGCATTCGCCCGAAAGGTTAACAATGAAACCTGTTGCGAAGTCCGGCACGAAGACGGAAATGATTCGGCAGCAGGCTTCACGAACATAAATTGACGCAACGTGTCCAACGGTTTGCCGCAGCGACCTGCCCATCGAAACAACCGCCGTTGCCGCATCCGCTGCATCGCCGCCGCCGTTGTTCTGTGTCTTGCGGGTAGTGTGCCGGTAAGTTCAGCCGCGCAACCGCTTCCCGCACTGCAAATCAAATCGGTTACATTTTCGGGCAATCGAGCGATTGGCGCGGAGGCCTTGCGCCCGCTCGTGCAAAGCACGGTTCTCGATTCCGTTTCACTATCGGGAGACGCCGCGCGGCTTTCGGCGTCTTACAAACAAGCAGGCTACTTGTTGTTCCGCATTGATAGCCTGCAAACCCGCGTCCTGCCTGATTCTGCGGGCGTCGCTCTAACCGTGCATCTTACCGAAGGCTCGCTCTGGCTCGTGGCCCAAGTCCGGTTC
>JACMJS010000121.1 GCA_014380515.1 Chlorobiales bacterium | reverse complement strand
ACTCAAGTGATCAATCGGGCGTCTTCAATCTCTACACCCAGCCGCTCTCCGGCGGTGCGGCCAAACAACTGACGGATTCAAAAACAAACGCCCTATTTGCTATTTCATTTTTTCCCGGCGATAACCGTTTGCTCTATGCCAGCGACAACGGCGGCGATGAACTCACCCATATTTTTCTGCGCGACCTTGCGGGCGCAACCAAAGACCTCACGCCTGAACCGAAAGCGAAGGTTACTTTCAGCGGCTGGGCGTTTGACGGAAAAAGTTTTTTCTTTGAATCCAACCGCCGCGACCCGCGCTTCTTCGACCTCTATGAAATGGACATCGTAAACTTCGCGCCCAAACTCGTTTATCAAAATGATTCCGGCTTTTTTATCGGCACGATCTCGGACGACAAGCAATACATTTCGCTCACCAAAACCATCACGCGCGATAACACCCTGACTTATCTTTATGACCGCACCGCAAAGCAAACCAAACTGCTTACGCCGCACACCGGCAACGTCGCCACGTCGCCCTTGGATTTCAGTCCCGATTCGAAGTATCTCTATATCCAAACCGACGAAGGCCGTGAGTTCGGTTACATCAACCGCTACGATCTCGCCACTGGTAAAGCGGGGAAGTCGGACGAAGCCGACTGGGATATTACCAACATGTATTTTTCCCGCACCGGCAAATACCGCGTGGTCTCCGTCAATAGCGACGCCCGCACGGAAATCAAACTTTACGACGCTCAGAACCGTCCGCTCGACGTCCCCAAGTTTCCCGACGGCACGGTGCTAAACGTGGGGTTCTCACGCAGCGAAAAGTGGATGCGGTTTTATGTCAATGGGTCAACCTCGCCGTCGAATCTGTATCTCTACAACTTCGAAACCAAAGCCGTAACGAAACTGACCAACACGCTCAGTGCTGACATCGATGCGAAAGATTTGGTCGCCGCCGAAGTCGTACGCTATAAATCTTTTGATGGCATGGAAATCCCCGCGATTTTTTACAAGCCGCATCAAGCCAGCGCGAATACAAAAGTTCCGGCAATCGTGCTCGTGCATGGCGGGCCGGGTGGACAGGCGACGGTAACATACAAGGCGTCGGTGCAATACATGGTCAATCAAGGCTATGCGGTCATCGATGTAAATAACCGCGGCTCATCGGGCTACGGCAAGACGTTTTATCAGGCTGATGATCTGCGGCACGGCGAAGAAGACCTTTCCGATTGTATCGCGGCAAAAACTTTTCTGACATCGACGGGCGCGGTTGATATGTCGAAGGTCGCCATCATGGGCGGCAGCTACGGCGGCTACATGACGCTCGCCGCGCTCGCCTACCGCCCCGACGAATTCACCGCCGGTGTTGACCTCTTTGGCGTCGCCAACTGGATACGCACGTTGAAAAGCATTCCGCCGTGGTGGACGGCGCAGAAGGACGCGCTTTATAAAGAAATGGGAAACCCGGAAAAGGATGAAGCGTATCTCAAAAAAATCTCGCCGCTGTTTCACACCGACAAAATCAAAAAGCCGCTGATCGTCTTGCAAGGCAAAAACGACCCGCGCGTGCTGAAAGTCGAATCCGATGAAATCGTGGCGAGCCTGAAAAAAAACAACGTGCCGGTCGAGTACGTCGTCTTTGAAGATGAAGGGCACGGCTTCGTCAAAAAAGAAAATCAAATCACGGCCTATAAATCCGTCGTAACTTTTTTAGACAAATATCTCAAAGGTCAAAAGGCCACACCGTAAAAAAACAATTCATCAATCAGACATTACTTCCCGTTGCTATGAAAAAACTGAAATTGAAACAGATCGACGCTTTCACCGACCGCGCCTTCACCGGCAATCCTGCCGCCGTCATTCTCGATGCCGACGGCCTGACGGACGCGGAGATGCAACTCATCGCCCGCGAAATGAATCTCTCCGAAACCGCTTTTGTAACCAAGCCGAAAGACGACACGCACGATCTTGAACTGCGCTGGCTGACGCCGACCTCGGAAGTCAATCTCTGCGGCCACGCGACGATTGCCACCTTTCACGCGATGATCGAAGAAGGCTCGCACGGCTTGGATAAAGCGGGCGTGCATCACTTCCGCGTCAAGACGAAGAGCGGCGTGCTCGGCGTGGAAGTCGACCGGAGTACTGAGCCGTCGAAAATTTATTTCACGCTGCCCGTGCCGGAGTTCCGCGAGTACAAAGGTCAACGGTTCGAACTCTGCAACGCGCTGCAAATCTCCGCCGACTTGCTTGATAAAACTTTGCCCGTCTGGACGTCGGATCAAGGCTATGTGTTCATTCCGTTCATCAACGTCGATTGCCTCTTGAAGATGAAACCGTCGTTCGAAGATTTAAAAAATCTCGCGCACCGCTCGAAGATCAACGGCTTCTGCGCCTTCACAACCGAGACCAAACACCCGACGAGCGCCGCACACTCACGCTTCTTTGCGCCGATGCTGGGCATCAACGAAGACCCGGTTACAGGCTCGGCGCAAGGGCCGCTGGCGTGTTACCTCTATCAGAACAAGCGGGTATCGTCCGTCGCGGGGGGCACGGGAAAAATTCAGGTTACGCTGGAGCAGGGTTATGAAATCGGCAGAGGCGGCAGGGTGTGGGCGGAGTTGCAGGTCGAAGGACAAAAAATCACGTCGCTTCGCATCAGCGGCTACGCGGTTACGGTGATGGACGGCACGCTGTATGTGTAATTCAAAACTTTGATGAGAAGGTATGACCGAACACATCGAACGGTTTCTTTTGATGCAAGAGCGCGAACGCCGCGTCTCGCCGCACACTGTAACCGCGTATCGAAATGATCTCAAACAGTTCGCGGAATTTTTGCAGCACCACTTCGAAGCCACGCCGGAAGAAATTGATTTGAAAAAAGTGGATGCGCTCACGGTGAGATTGTTTTTGGGCGAACTGCTGAAGGAAAAAATGAAAGCCCGAAGCATCGCGCGAAAACTGGCGGCGGTCAAAAGTTTTTTCCGGTATCTGGTCGCAACGGGAACACTGACCTCATCGCCCGCAGCGGCGGTCATCACGCCCAAAGTGCCGAAAGTGTTGCCGAGTTTTCTGAGCGAAGCGCAAACAGAAAAACTTTTCGATGAACCCGTTGCATCAACGGACGCGGCTTCGTTCGAAGGGTTGCGCGACCGCGCGATCTTGGAACTGCTTTACAGTTCCGGCATCCGGCTTTCGGAACTCATCGGCCTTGATATGGCGGATGTGGATTTGCAACACCGCTTGATAAAAGTTTTGGGCAAAGGCAAGAAGCACCGCATCGTGCCCGTCGGGGAAAAGGCGGCGGCGGCACTCAAATCTTACTTTGAAGTGCGGGCAAACTTGGTTACGTTTTCAAAGGCCGCCGCAGAACATACAAAACAGTGCAATGCGGTTTTCCTGACGGAAAAACATGAGCGCATCTATCCGGTGCTCGTGCAGCGATTGACGAAAAAACTTCTCACCGGGGTTACAGAAATGAAAAAGAAAAGTCCGCACGTGCTTCGGCACACCTTCGCCACCCACTTGCTCAATGCCGGTGCGGACTTAAAGAGCGTTAGCGAGATGCTCGGCCACACGAATTTGACCACGACCGAAATTTACACCCACGTCACGTTTGAACGCTTGAAGGACGTCTATCACAAGGCGCACCCGAAAGCGTAACGGCGGTGCACGTTTGTTCCCGCTTCCCACCTGAGAAGCCCGCGCGGACGGAGCACCATTTTTTCTAACCACTAACCAATCAGGGGGACGCATTCATGAACAAAACACACGCCGCACAGCTCGCCGGTCACCCGGTGCCGCCGATGATGCCACGCATGATGAAAGTTCATTTCACGCTCCGGCATTCGCACACCCACCCGCAGCATCTGCGGCCTTTTGCGACCGCAGCAGTTTCCGAACTGCAAAAGTACTTCGACGGCATTACCGATTGCCGCGTCGTGCTCGATCACCAGAAGCACGATAAAGTGCATGGGAAGCTCGCCGAAATCACCGCCCGCGTGCGCAACCACATCTTCGTTACCCGCACCGCCGCCGAATCCTACGAGAAGGCGATTCAAGAAGGCGTGATGTGCATCGGCAGACAGCTCAAGAAGCACAAAGAAAAAGTTAAACATCTTTAAAAGTTGCCGGTCGTTAGCCGTTGGTTGTTGGTCATAAAATGCACTGACAACTAACGGCTTAACTAACGACCCACAGCTAACGACTTGGCAATATGGATTTAGACAAGAAGCCGCTTAAAAAAAAGTTTATCACCGTAGATTTTCTCTACGAGCGGCTGAGTTCCCGCTTGGGCATTGACCTTGAGCGAATGAACAAGGTCAGCGAATCCGAACGGCGCATCACCGAGCGCGATATTCACCGGCCCGGCCTCGCCCTCGCCGGATTTACGAATCTCTTCACCTATCAGCGCGTCCAAATTTTCGGCAACACCGAAACGCGGTTTCTCAATCATCTGCCGCCCGTCAAACGCATCAAAGCCTTCGCCAACATCGCTACATTCAAAGTGCCGTGCATCGTTGTCACCGATAAAAATAAACTTGAACCCAAACTGCTCGCCCTTGCGACCGCCGCAGGCATTCCCGTCTTTCGCACCACGCTCACGACAACCAAGTTCATCTACCTGATTTCTGATTTTTTGGATGATCAATTCGCGCCGCACCAAACCTATCACGGCTCGATGCTGGACGTGTATGGCATCGGCATGTTGTTCGTCGGGCGCAGCGGCATCGGCAAATCGGAGATCGCGTTGGATTTAATCGAGCGCGGCCACCGGCTCGTCGCCGATGATGCGGTGGTGATTACGCGGAAAGGCGAATCGGTGTTGATGGCGGCGGGCACGGATTTGGTCAAACACTTTATGGAAATCAGAGGCCTCGGGATTATCAACATCGAAGCGATGTTCGGCGTCCGCGCCATCCGGTTTCAGAAGCGCGTCGAACTGATCGTCGAACTAATGGAGTGGGACGGGACGCAGGAATACACACGCACGGGCTTTGAGCGCGACACCGCCTTGCTGCTCGGCGTTGAAATTCCGGTCGTGAAGTTGCCGATTTTTCCGGGCAAAAATGTTACGGTCATTGCGGAAGTCATCGCGCTCAATTACCTTCTGAAGCACTACGGCTACGACGCGGCGGAGGAGTTGGACAAACGCATCAAACAAAAAATCGCCACCGGAGCTGTGGGAGGGAAGGCGAGTCCCAACGGTCTCAGCGGTCGGGCTATCGAATACTTCGAGCACGACTTCGAGTAGATAACTCCCCCTTGCCCCCTCATCCGAAATTTATTTCGGCAGGTTCAATAGAGGGGATGTCTCGAAGAGACGGGGGCGTTCTCATTGTTGAGCGTAAGCGAGACGAGAAAGTTTTCAACTGCCAAATCACAACACACATTTCACTATCAACTTGTCAAATGAAATCACATCTTCTTATCGTCTCCGTTGTACTCAGCTCGCTGCTCGGCGTAACCGGCTGCGGAAAAAATGCGGCGGATAACCGCGCGGCGGGCGACAGTGCTTCGGCGGCTCGCAGCGCCCGCGAACAAACCGTCGCCATCGCCATCTTGGGCGACGCCGACAATATGAATCCCATCATCTCGCAAATCTCCTCGGCCGCCGACATCTGGGGTTTGCTTTTTCTGCGTCTGACCAAATCAAGTTTTGATACCGCAAGCGGAGCCTTGACCTATAAACCGTCGCTGGCCACACGCTGGCAAATGTCGCCCGACAATAAATCGATCACTTACACGATGCGCACCGATGCGAAATGGTCGGATGGCAAACCGATTACGCCCGCCGACGTCAAGTTTTCTTACGAACTCTACGGCGACACCGCCATCGGCAGCGTGCGGCAGCAACATCTGTCCGAGTTCGTCAAAGACGCCAAAGGCAACACCGACTTTGATCAAGCGATGGTGATCACCGATACAACCATCACATTCAACTTCGACCGGCCACTTTCCGAATCGCTCGCGCTGTTCCAAACCAACCTGACGCCCGTCCCGAAACATATTTGGGAAACCGTGCCGCGCAAGGAAATTCGAAACAGTCCTTACAACAGCACGCCGGTAACCGCAGGCTTCTACACGCTGAAGAAATGGACGCGGCAATCGGAAGTGATTTTAGAAAGCAATCCCACTTGGAATGTGCCCGCACCCGGCAAAACACCGCTCATCACCTACCGCATCATTCCCGAATACACCACGCGACTCACGCAGCTGAAGACCAATGCCATTGATCTGACTGAATCCATCACGCCCGCCGACGCGCGTCCATTGGAAAAAGAAAATCCCAACCTCAAACTTCGCATCGCCGCCGGACGCGCGTACGATCAAGTGGCATGGTCGAACATCGATCACGAGCTTTATAACAAAACGGGCAAAGTCAAACCGCACCCGCTCTTCGGTTCGAAGAAAGTCCGGCAAGCCCTGACATTTGCCATCGACCGTCAATCAATCATCGAGGGATTCTTGGGCAAATACGGCAGGGTTGCCGTCGCCCCGATTTCTCCGGCGTTCAAATGGGCATACAACGATGCGCTCACGCCGTATCCGTTCGATCCCGAGAAAGCCAAAGCCTTGTTGAAGGAAGAGGGGTGGAAAATCGGTTCGGGCGGTATCTTGGAAAAGAACGGCAAGAAGTTCAGTTTCAGTCTCGTAACCAACTCAGGCAATCCGCGGCGCAACTACGCGGCGACGATTGTGCAACAGAACCTCAAGAACATCGGCATCGAGTGCAATGTGGAACTCTCCGAAGCGGTGGTGTTCTTCGGCAAGATGCGCAAGCGTGAGTACGATGCGTGCTTGACGGGCTACCAAGTCGGTTTGCAAATTGATCTCAAAGATGCGTGGGGATCGGACTTGAAAAAAAGTCAGTTCAACTCGGTTGGTTTTCAAAACAAACGCATCGATGAATTGATGGCGCAGGGCGGGGCGAAACTCAATGCGTTTGACGCCGCCGCGGAGTGGAAGGAACTGCAAGCGATCATTCACGAAGAACAACCGGTAACCTATCTTTATTGGATCAACCCGATCCACGGCTTCAATCGCCGCATCACCGGCGAGGAAGTCAATATCTTCGGTGCTCAATACAACGTCGAAGAGTGGAGCATCGACCAAACTTTGACGGAGAAGTAAAAAGGCAAGTCGTTAGTGGTGGGTCGTTCGTAAACAAAAAGTTTTACGGCGCTTTGCTAACGGCTCACAACTAACGATTGTCTTCAACGCATCATGCTGACATACATTCTCCGCAGGCTTGCCGTGGCGGTGCCGCTGATCTTCGGCGCACTCACGCTCGTCTTTTTTCTCATCCGCCTCGCGCCCGGCGACCCGACGTCGTTCTTCATCGCGCCCGGTGTGAGTCCGAATGTGGCCGCACAATTGCGCGAGCAATACGGCCTTAACGATCCACTGCCGGTGCAGTATTTCAAGTGGCTCGGCAACATCGTCAAGGGCGACTTTGGCAATAGCTTCAGCCGCCAACAACCCGTACTCGATGTGCTCGGCGACGCGATTCCGACGACGCTGATGCTGGCTATCTTGGGACTGACGGGACAATTCGTCATCGGCATTTTGCTCGGCGTAATGTCGGCGGTGAGGCAAGGCACGGCGGTTGATCGCGGCTTTACGATTGCCGCCTTATTCATTTACTCGATGCCGGAATTTTGGCTCGGCCTGATGCTGATTATTATTTTCGCGCTGAAGCTTGGCGTGCTGCCCGCCTCGAACCTCAATGACATCGGCGCCGATTCGCTCGGCACGGGCGAGTTTATCGTTGATAGAATCCGCCATCTCGTCTTGCCCGTCTTTGTACTGTCGCTCGGCAATGCAGCGGGACTTGCGCGGTTTGTGCGCGGCAGTGTCTTAGAAGTGATTCGTCAGGATTATATTCGCACCGCGCAGGCGAAAGGCTTGGAACGGCGCACGGTAATTTTCAAACACACCTTGCGCAACGCGCTGTTGCCCGTCGTTACCATCGTCGGCGGTTCGCTCCCCGCACTGATCGCGGGATCATTGCTTGTGGAAGTTGTTTTTGCCTTGCCGGGCATGGGTCGCGTCGGTGTTGAGGCGGTGTTCGCCCGTGATTATCCGGTCATCATCGCGGTAACATTTCTTTCGGCGGTGTTCGTCGTCTTGGGACAATTGGTCTCGGATGTGCTGTATGCCGTCGTCGATCCGCGCATCAAGTTGGGTTGATGGTTGGATGTGGTGCGGCAATGAAAATTTATCTTGATACCGGTAGTCTTCAGCGCCCGCTTGACAGCAAAGTACAGATCAGAGTTGCACTGGAATCAGAAGCTGTTGTGATGATCATCGAACTTTGCGAATCGCAAAAATTGGAACTCATTTCTTCCGAACCTCTGCGTTTTGAACAGACAAAGAATACCGACCCTGCAAGAAGGGAATTCATGCAACAGACTTTAAGCATGGCCACGGAATTTGTTGAGTCGACTGAGGCGGTGAAGCAACGGGCATTGATGTTTATGGGCTATGGTGTTCAATTGCTGGATGCACTGCATTTATCATCCGCGGTTGAAGGCAAAGCTGACTATTTCTGTACCACCGATGACCGGTTTTATAAACGGGCAAAAGAACTTGGCCTTGCAAAGGCGCAAATCGTAACGCCCTTGCAATTCTTGGAGGAGACACAAAATGATACATGAGGTAAAACCATTGGCGCAGATTACGCACGAAGCCATCGCGGTGCTGTGTAAAGAAATGGGCGTTGCAAATACCGTTCGCTTTATCAACCAATTCTCAACGGGCTATGGAAACTATACTGAAGAGCGGCGCGACCGGTTTAAAGATTTAACACTTCAGGAGTATGAGGCGGAGATCTTAAAACTCAGGCAAGAAAAAAAAACATAAAATATGATCACGGTTCCTGCCGCATCGCCGCCATCGGGAAAATGGGTCTCGGATGTGCTTATACCGCCGTCGATCCGCGGATCAAGTTGGGTTAAAAAATCATAAGTTCATTCCAAAACAGCATGTCAAAAATATCTCAGAGCGCGGGCACGGTCATTAAAAAATTACTGGCCAGCACCGGCAGGAGATTTCGGGATGAGTACCGGGAAGCGAGTTGGCAATGGAATCAACGCCAGCACGCATCACTTGATGTGGAGACGCGGCAAGGAAAATTTACCGTCTATACGAAAGACGACGCCATCGGGCGGTTGCTTTACCTCAACCGCGAATTCGAACGCGAACTGATGGCCCGTGCGATGAACTATCTGCGAACCGCCGCCGCCGCCCCGCCGAAAGGACAAGGCACATTGCTTGACATCGGTGCGAACATGGGCATCACGTCCGTTAGCATGATACACGCCGGAGAGGTTGGCCATGTCATTGCGATTGAACCCGAGCCGGATAATTTCAAACTGCTGGAGCAAAATGTAAAGCAGAACGGCTTTGAAAACCGGATTACCTGCTTGCCCTACGCGGCGGCGGATGAAAGCGGCGAACTGCTGTTTGAACTCAGCGAGTGGAACTTCGGCGATCACCGCGTCCGGCAAGCGACCGGCGTCGCCGCTCTACAGAATGAAAACGCGCGCGATGTTATTCGCGTCAAGGCCGAACGACTGGATACGTTGCTGAGTGAATTGCCGAAAGCACAAACGGATGCGATCTCGGCGATCTGGATCGATGTGCAAGGCTACGAAGGTCATGTATTCAAAGGTGCCGAGCGGTTGCTCGCCAAAGGGATTCCGGTCGTCTCGGAACTGTGGCCCTACGGTATCGCGCGGGCGGGAATGTCGCAAGCGGAGTTCTGCCGGATTGCCGCCACCTATTGGAAAACGTATTCGGTGCTGCGGCGCGGACGCTTTATGCGCTATCCGATTGAGATGCTGCATTACTATTTTGAAGAGATCGGTTCGAGCGGGGCTGAGGATGAATACGATAACATCATATTCATCTGACATATTCATCTGAGTGCTGCCACTGAGTGCCGCCAACCGGTTCAGCAAACTGGCCGCCGCCCGAAACCGCATTCCGAAACCGATTTGAAAACTATAGAGTCCGATAGAGTCCGAAAGTCTGATAGAGTCCGAAGCGATACGGATTGACAAATGGTAAATCAACACACGCCGAACCTTAACCGTCCGAACGATGAGTATTTCAGGTGAACAGATTCCCGGCGCGGACAATCCGGCGGTGAGCCATCCGAATCCGCAACCGTCCGCGCCGCCGAACTTGAATGTTCCGAGCGGCGATGCCGCCCTTGCCCATACATCCTCAGCCGT
>JACMJS010000017.1 GCA_014380515.1 Chlorobiales bacterium | reverse complement strand
CATCTTCGCGCCTTGCACGGCCAGCAGATACGGCACGGAGAGATGCCAACTGTCTTCGCAAATCGCTACGCCGATTTTTCCCAAGCGGCGCGAAACGAACGGCATCACGCTTTCACCGGCGGAAAAGTATCGCAGTTCCTCGAACATGCCGTAAGTCGGCAGATAAATTTTGCGGTGCACGCTGCGGCTTTCACCGTCTTCAAAAAAAAATGCGGCGTTGTAGACCGCGAAATCATCGGAGAGTTCGATGCCGCCGCAGATGATCGAAATCTGCTCGGAGAGATCGCGGAGCGGTTGAAGTTTTTTATCGGCAACCGGCATCGCCAAGTCCTGTGCGGCGTCTTGGACGTTGTAGCCCGTGAGTGAAAGTTCAGGAAAAATAATGGCGGTGATGCCGTCTTTGATCGCGGCTTCGGTAAACTGAACGTGCTTTTGAAGATTGTCGTCGAAGTTGGCGAGCGTGCTATCTAATTGAACAATCCGAAGGATTGGGCGAAGCGACGTGTTCATCATTGCGGATTAGAGAATTTTGATGGCGAGCAACGTAAGGTCGTCGCGTTGCAGCGTGGTTTGTGTGAAGCGGTGAATGTCATCCTGAAGCGTAACGCAAAATTCTTTCGGCGCGAGAGCCGCGTGTGTGTTGCAGAAGTGATGCAGCTCCGCGAACCCGAACTCATCGCCCGAAGGTGAAGCGGCTTCGGTAAGGCCGTCGGTCGCAAAGAAAAAAAGATCGTGCGTGTTGAAATAAATTTTCTGCGACCTGAACGCCGCATCCTCACGCAGGCCGAAGGCGAGCGACTTCTGTATCAATTCCGTCAGACGGCCACTGGCCAGATGCACGGGCGGCAAGTGTCCGGCGTTTGAAAACGTGAATGACCGCTCTCCGGAATCAAACACGCCGAACAGGAAACTGGTAAACATCTGCCGGTTGCCGCTCGCATAAACAGTCTGATTGAGATTGGACATTAATGCTTCGGCGGTGGAAAAATGCCGCAGTTCGCTGCGGAACGCCGTCTTGACAATCGCCATCATCACGCCTGCCGCCACATTATGCCCCGCCACATCGCCGATGGCAATGGCTGTTTTCGTATCGGAAATCTGCACGACATCGAAATAATCTCCGCCGACTTCCGTTGCGGGCACGCTGATGCCGAAGACTTGTATCTGCTTCTCCCGCTTGCCGAAGTTGCCATCTATCACCGGCAAGAGTTGCGCTTGAATTTTTTGCGCGAGTTTGATTTCCGTATCCACCCGCGACTTCGCATCGCTGACTTCACGAATCACTTTGCTGTAGAACCTGACTGCAACGGAGAGCAACACCAGCACGGCGAACGTCAAACCGACGGCTTCAAAGTCGAGGGAGGCCGAGCCTCGCACTTTGCTCATGCTGATCGTGTTCATAATGACGATAAAGGCGGCAATGACGAGACCGAGCAGCAACGAGTAATACTTGCGGACGGGTGGAAATAAAATGACTGCGAAGCCGAGCAATCCGACGGACACGGTGTAAGCATACATCCAAAAAAGCATTGCCACGGTGGCGACGGAGCGAAGCATCAAGTGCAGGAGCATTCCAATCGCAAGAGCGAAAATAAAAGCCGCGAGCGCAGCAAACATCCGCATGCGTTCCGGCAATGCGAAAAAAAATTCGTATTGCTCCAGCGGGCGCGTTACGCTCTTCGGCAGCCATCTCCAGTTAGGCCGCCATTTGGAATTGCTCGCCATCAAACTTTTTGCGCGGAAATTTTTTCCTTGGGTTGCTTCGGCTTCACGGCGGGCGATGCGGAAGGTTGCAACTGCAAGCGAATCAACTGAACTGCTGATGCAAGCATGATCAGGAGCGACACCGCCAAACAGATTTTCGGAAAGAGATCGATGTGCTGCACATAAAATGTTTGTTCATCGGAAAGTTCTACTTGGCCGGTTATGATGCGCGGTTCCCACCACGGCACTCCGCCGTAGGTGCGTCCGTAAGCATCGATGAAAAACGAGAGCCCGGTGTTGGCGCAGCGTGCCATCGCGCGGCGCGTCTCGATGCTGCGCAACCGGGCAAAGGCGGCGAATTGATACGGCCCGTAGGTTTTGCCGAACCACGCATCGTTGGTAATCACCGACAAAAAATTCGCACCCTTGCGAACAAACTCCGCCGTAAAGCCCGGGTAAAGTTGTTCGTAACAAATCGTGCCGCAGACTTTCACACGGTCGCCTGCTTTGGAAACGAACGCAAAATTCACCGGCTCAAGCCCGATGCCCCAACTGGTTACCCCGCCGACATCCAGCGTCAGTTGCGAGAGAAACGGCAATTCGGAGAGATACGGCACGCGCTCGGCGAAGGGCACAAGTTTCATCTTGTGGTAAATTTGCGGACTATCGACAGTGGCGAGCATCGATGAATTGAAACTATCGTAGTAAAGACCGTAGCCCCGCGCGAATTTTGAGGAAGGTGTTCGTTTTGAGGAGTCAGGGTAAAACTCACGGTGCGGAAATCCGGTCAGAACAGGTGCTTGCCACTGTGAAAGTTTCAACATAAAGAGATCGCGGCTTCCGGTTTCGCTCGGATCAAGGATAAAATAAGGGATTGCGGTTTCCGGCCAGATCACAATATCCGGCTTCGCGGCGGCAATGGCTGAGTCCGTCATTTGAAGGTGGGTTGCTAAAATGTTTTGCTGGTTGTCGCTCGACCATTTCAGCCACGGATCGATATTGGATTGGATGAGCGACACCGTAATCACCTTACCGTTCGCAGTGGGTCGCAGCGTGAAGCAATAGATCGAATACAGCACCGGCAGCAAAAGCATCGCTGCCGAAATCAAACCGACCCGCTTGATAAGTTGATAGAACTCTCCCTTCTTTCTAATGCCCCCGTCGCCGCCTTCGGCGCCGGCGCCTCTAATAGTAGAGGGGGCGAGAGGGAGTTGACGTTGCCAATCGGTAATCGCAAAATAGATGAGCACGTTGAAAAGCATCACCCAAAACGAAACCGCCCACACGCCGAACAAATCGACATACTGCACGAGCCAGAAAAGATTGGATTGCGAGTTGCCGAGGGTGAGCCAGCCGAACGACACTTGAAGGTCAAGGTAAATCCACTCCCACGCCGTCCACACGAAGGGCAGCGACCACAGTGCCGCAGGCTCACCGAAAGATTTTCGAATGAAGAAAAAAATGATGAAAGGCACGGAGAGAAAAAAAGTTTGCGCGAAGTACATCAGGGCACCTGCGGGCGTCGAGAGCACCACCCACCAGACGGAGATCAGCACCCACACGAGAATCGCGCTGGCGACGTCCAGATAAAATTTTCCGAACGACGGTTTGCTGCGAACCGAGTAGAGCAGCGGTACAAAGCCCACCCACGCCAACGCCTCTAAGCGGATGAACGGATACGATGGAAATGCGATGCCGAGCAGAATGCCCGTCAGCAGATGAATCGGAAATTTGAATCGCGGTGAAGCCAGCATGAACTCAGACGTGATTTTCTCTGAAATGATTTTCGGTGGTGCATCAAAATGCGTGCGTGCGGACGGAATGCGAGGTCAGCGATTGAAATCGACTATATCGGTTCTTCATTGCGGCTTAAAATACATAAATGCTTTGAAAGGAAATTCCTTGTTTTGTAAGTTCATCACAGCATTCCTAAGAGAGGCACACGCTCAACCTTTAAAAGAGAATTCAACTATGGCACTTTTTGGCTCCGCCGAGGCAACCATCGCCCGCTCCGATTATGACATCACGCTCGAGGGCGGCACCAGCACTTGGGGCAAACTCAAAGCCCGCGCAACGATCAACGTGACGCCCGCCGTCCCGCTCCTGCCGTGCGACTGCAACATCAAAATTAAATCCAAGCCCATCGGCGACTCGAACGACGTCGCGCGGTTATCGATTCTGCTCGAAGCCGTCGTCGATAGCACGGTGAAGAAATTGACGGTCGAGGTCGATATTGCCAATGAATCCGATGAACGGCGCGTTTCCGTCGGCGACGGCGTTGTAACGGTCGGCGATTTTTCACATGCGTTTTCGTTTGAAGGTTCGGTCGTCAACTTGCAATACTACAAGTCGGATGTGATCCGGCGCAACATCCCCAATCCGCGCTATGTACAGGGAAGACAGTTCCACGACATCTTGATGAAGATTCCGCTGGAGAACGAAGACCTCATTCAAACTTGGGAACTGACGCTTTCCGGCATTCGCAACAGCGGCCCGAACTTCGGCGATTGGGTGCGCGATTTCTGGTTTATCGGCCCCGCGCGCAACGCGCTCGATGAAGGCGGACAGCGCATCTCGAATTTGGAAGTCGTCAGCATCGGCACGGAAGGCACGGCGGAGCAGCCGCTCGGCGTTTCGAACTGGCGGTTCTCAAATGCGGGTTCAGGCGTGGTTGAAGCCCTCTCGCGGTGGCTCGAGCTTTTTCCGGTAGATAAATTATTGCGGCGCGAGGCCTCAATCGAAGGCGGTTTCCGCAGCGATTCACAAGGCATCGAAGTCAAGGTCGATGGCGAGTTGCCCGGTCTCTCGATTGATGCGGGCGGCGGGTTGCGCAGGATTTTAAATCACCCGCTCATTCCATTGATTCATCACGGCATCATCGGCAAGTACAATGACTTCCGCGTCGATTCCCAGCTCACGCTCACGCTGCCGAAGGGCTACAAGATTCGCTCGTCGGCGCCGCAATACCGCACGCAGAATCAGGAAACTTACAAGTGGTACGGCGGCAGTTATGCCAAGTGGGTTGAACACGTTTGCAAAGGCGGCACCGGCCAATTCGAAATTCTGTACGCACAGTAATTTTAATGAAGTGGCAAGAAGTTCGCTCGCAATATCCGCAGCAATGGTTGCTCATCGAAGCCGTTGCTGCCCGCTCGGAAGCGCAAAAGAATTGTTGAAGATGTCAGTGCACTGAACTCTTTTTCCGATTCCACGCAAGCGATGCGAGCCTATCTCGAGCTGCATCACCAGATGCCAGACCGCGAACTCTATGTACTTCACACCAGCCGTGAACACATTGACATCGAAGAAAAACTGGATTACATCGAGGGCGGGGAAACTGTTGATGACTTTCTCGAAGGATTTCCAACGGTTTCACGCGAACAGATCGTTCGCTTTCTGGAAACGGCAACCAGCAGCGACTCATCGCCGATGTGATTCCTACCTGACGAAATGAGTATCTCACTTCGAAATCTCCGCTGCTACTTGACAGAATCTCAATCGAAACTTTTCACTTGAAGTAAAACATACATGCTCACACGCGACCTTCGCACTGATTCCGCGCCGTTGCCGCGCATCATCATTTATTCCGGCAAAGGCGGCACGGGTAAAACCACCGTCTCGTCCTCGACCGCCGTCGCTCTCGCCCGCAGCGGCAAGCGCGTTTTGATTATGTCCAGCGACCCCGCTCACTCGCTCTCCGACGTCTTCGCCGTGCCGCTCAGCCGCACCGAACCGACCGAGATCGAACCCAACTTATTCGGCTTGGAAGTCGACACCGTTTATGAGCTGAAGAAAAACATGTCGGGCTTCCAGAAATACGTCTCCGATTCCTACAAGTCGAAAGGGGTGGACTCCGGCGTCGCCTCCGAACTGACGACGCAGCCCGGCCTTGATGAAATTTTTTCGCTCAACCGCCTGCTCGATGAATCGCTTTCCGGCAACTGGGACGCGGTGATACTCGATACCTCGCCGACGGGCAACACGCTTCGCCTGCTCGCCTATCCCGAACTCATCATCGGCGGCAACACGGGCAAGTCGTTTTTCCGGCTCTACAAAAATATGTCCGCCGTCGCCCGTCCGCTCGGTGCCGGAGGCTCGGTGCCCGATTCGGAATTCTTTGATGAAGTCAATTTGCTGATGAAGCAAATGGAAGACGTCAACAAATTCATTTTGCGTCCCGAAGTCACGTTTCGCTTGGTGCTCAATCCTGAAAAACTCTCGATCCTCGAAACGAAGCGCGCCTATACGTTCGTGCATCTCTACGGCATCAACACGGACGCGGTGATCGTGAATAAAATTCTGCCGACCTCGAACACCGTCGGCGAGTACTTCGAGTTCTGGTCGGATTTGCACCGCAAGTATTTGATGGAGATCGACAACTCATTTTTTCCGACGCCGATTTTCCGCAGCCAGTTGCTCCGCACCGAACCGATTGGTTGCGACGCGCTCTTCGAAGTCAGCAAGATGCTTTTCAAAGATGAACTGCCGGATAAAATTTTCTATTCGGGAAAAAATTTCTGGATCGATGCCAAGAAGGAAGCCTTGCCGAACATGAACCGCGAAGTGCTTTGTATCCGCGTGCCGTTTTTGAAAGACGCGCAGGACGTGCAGGTCGTGCGCATGGGTACCGACATCGCCGTAACGATTGACCGCTTGAACCGCGTCATCACCTTGCCGCGCATTCTTTACAGCCTTGAGATGGAAAACTTCGTCCGCGAAAACGACGTGCTGAAGGTGCTCTTCAAAGAAACCGAAAAGAGCGAACTCAACGTGGATAAAGGCATTCTCAACAAACTTCGCGCGACCCGCAAAATGTCGTCGTGAAAAGTTCACGGTTGCCTCGCTGCAAATTCAAAGTAAAAGTAAGCCGGATGTGTCGTTATGTTTTCAGTGGAAACAATCCTGAAAAAGTTTGAGTATCCGCGCGGAATGTACTACTTGGAAATAACCGGCGAAGTGGCGGATGAATTTTTCAGGGAAGGAAAAGAAAAGAATGTGCGGGTCGTGGTACGGTATCCAAACGGGGAAACGGTGCAGCGGGCTTTGACGCGGTTCGCAACCGGCGCGGGATATGTGCTCGTCAGCAAAAACCATCTCAAAGCGTTGGGATCTGAGATCGGCGGTGAAGTAACGATTGGCATCGAGCGGGATCGAAGTGAGTTCGGAATGAAAATGCCGGAAGTGCTCTCGGAACTGCTCCGGCAACATCCGGCGGCAGACCGCACATTCAAGCGGCTCACGGACGGGGTAAAGCGAAGTATGATTTACCGTGTCAGCTCCGCCAAAACGACAGCGATGCAGATAAAACGAACCGCCATCATTTTGGAAAACTTGAAAGCCGGAAAAACAAAAGTGCCGGAGTTGATCAGCAGCGAGAAAGAAAGCGTTGCGACGCCGGTCAGAAAAAAAAGAAAACCGAACGGGGCAATGCACCGGTGAAGGCAATCCGAAAGCGGAACAGGGTGAGTGAAGAAAAATATATATGTCAACTGAAGTAAAACTGGCATTGGATTACGAAGCGGAGCAACACCGCAAGCGCAACAAGGTCGTCTACAAGCGGCTGGCGGTGCAGGGCACGATGATCGTGGTTCATGTCGCGCTGATCAAGTTTGCGATTCCGAATGTGCTGTGGGCGGTGTTGGGCTTAATGTTTTGGGGCGGATTGATTTATGCCGCCGCGCGGAGCGGACGCTGGGTGTGTGCAAGTATCTGTTGGCTCGGCGGCATTCAAGATGTGATGTACCGGTGGGCGAAAAAGCGGGTCGGGTTTTCGCCGCGCATCACGCAAATCGCAGTGCTCGTGGTGCTGGTCGTCTGGGTGCCGCTCGCGTGGCTGCTGACAGGCGGCGAAACAATGATGTCGGCTGAAACGCCGCTGCAAAATCCATTGAATGTTTCCGCCGGTGAAAGTTTGCTCATGCAAGCGGGACACTTTCTGATTCTTATCGTCGCGGGTCTGACCGTAACCGTGTTCGGGCCGCGTGGCCTGTGCCATTACTTTTGTCCGTTCGGCCTCGCTGTCGGTTTTATGCGCGATGTGCGGCTGAAGAAAAAAAACGGCGAACGATTGTTGCAACCCCTTACCATCACTGCAACAAAAAAGGCTTGAGCAACACTCAAGCCTTTTTTATTTCCAGAGATTTTATTTCCGCTTCTCCCTTTAACAAAGGGAGATGTCAGCCCGCAGGATGACAGAGGGTTGCCTACACTTTGCTTTCAACCGGCTTTTCTTCGGCGCGGTGTTGCATTTCCTCGGCGGTGTGTTCCAACTTCGCTTTGACTTCCTTCGGCAGGAGCAGCGACGCGACAATGGAAAGGATCAGGACGCCGAGCACGACGACGAGCGAAATCTCCGACGGGATTTTATACGGCGTATCGGCGAGGCACATTTTCACACCGACGAACGTCAGAATAACCGCAAGGCCGGTTTTGAGATAAATAAATTTGTCCATCACGTTCGCCAAGAGAAAGTAAAGCGACCGCAAACCCATAATGGCGAAGATGTTTGAAGTGAAAAGAATAAATACATCGTCGGTTACGGCGAAGATGGCGGGAATGGAATCGACGGCGAAAATCAAATCGCTGACTTCGATGACGACGAGCACAAGGAACATCGGCGTCGCCACGCGCTTGGCATTTTCAACGGTGAAAAACTTATCGCCGTCGTAGCGGTCGGTAACTTTGAAAAGTTTCTTGGCAATCCGCACGCCCCAATTTTCCGCGAAGTCCGCATCGGCTTCTTCTTTGTTGAAGAAAAGTTTGATGCCGGTATAAATCAGAAACCCGCCGAAGATGTAGATGATCCAATGAAATTGGTGCATGAGCGCGACGCCCGCAAAAATAAAAATCGCCCGCATCACAATCGCGCCGATAACGCCCCAAAACAAAACGCGGTGTTGATAAAGGTCAGGAACTTTGAAGTAAGTAAAGATGAGTACGAAGACGAACAGATTATCGACGCTGAGCGACTTCTCAATCAGAAAGCCCGTCAAAAATTCCGTCGCTTTCGTTTGCCCGTACATCAAATAAACAATGCCGCTGAACACCATCGCAAGGCTGATCCAGACGGAACTCCAAATCGCGGCTTCTTTGCTCGTTACCCGATGCGATTCTTTATTGAAGACGCCCAAGTCCAACGCCAGCATCGCAGCGATAAAGACGAGGAATGCGCCCCACATCCAAAGCGGTTCTTCAAACATCTGTATGATTTTTAGGAATGAAAACTTGACCGCAATATAACGGAGCAAGTGCCATTAAAAGTTGAGAGCGGGGAAGGATTATTCTTGAGGGACGCTCGCGGGCGGCGGAAGCACTTTGCTTTCGGGTGCGGCACTTTCCGGCGGCGAAGGTTCCGGCACATATCCTTTGCGCCGCAAGTTTTGTCCGTCCAGTTCCAACTGAAGCGAAATGCGGTGTGAGTTTCCCAATTGATCGGTTGCATTGAACTGTGCGAAGCCGTAGTCGATATCCAGTTTGGATACCCGCAAACCCGCTCCCAGCGTGAGTCTGCCGAGATCATCCACGCCGCCGCGAATCGCTACGATGTTTTTGTAATTGAATTCGCCGCCGCCGCGGAAGTTGAAACTTGACGGGCCAAGGCTGAACGCCGCGGTGCTTTGTCTACCATCGAAACGAATGTCGGTATCGAGGCCAATGGTGAAGCGGCCTGAGAAGGCTTCGATCACATACCCGCCGCCGAGTTTCGCCGTCGGGGTGATAAGTTCGTTGCGGTAACTCTGCCCGTCGGTGCCGCTCCATGAAACGAACGTCGTTGTGATGTCTTGTAGCGCAAGGCCGATGACGATGCCGTTCCGAAATTCATACATGCCGCCGATGTCAAAGCCGATGCCGCGCGCGGAGGCGAGGTCGCCGATGTTGCGAAAAATAAATTTCGCGCTCACGCCGTAGGAAAAGTTGAACGGCGTCGCCGCCGCGTACGAAAGCAGCACCGCATAATCCGCCGCGCCAAAGCGTGTGATCAGGTCTTCCGCATTGTCTTTGGGCTGAATTTGGTTCGAGCCGTCGACGGTGTAAGCATCGCGCGTGTCGGGAATATCCGCGACGCCCAGCCGGATGAGGCTGAGGCCGAAACTTTTATTTTCTTGATAAGGAATCGCCACCGCGCCGTAGTCGTAACTGACGAGGTTGCCGAAAGTCTCCGCGTGCATGAACGCGACTTGCGGATAGTTGAGTTTCGACAGTCCCGCCACATTCCAGTAGCCCGCCGTAACATCATTGGCGAGCGCCGCCGCCGCTCCGCCCATGCCAAGCGAACGGGCACCCGCGCCGAGCGAAAGAAATTCGCCCGCATATTTTCCGATGACGGTTTGCGCGGAAAGCATTTGCGGCAAGAGCAATGTTGATAGCAACAGGGAAAGCAGCGTGCGCAGGAAAATTTTCATGGATGAACGGTGAAGCAAGTGCGGTGAAAATTGATTTCAAAGTGCAGCCAACATAAAAGGATTTTTGCGGAATGTCAAGGTGAAAGAATGCCGCGATCATTTGCCGAGCCTTGTGAAACTTTTTTTTCGTTACAGTTTGGAAAACACTACGTCGGCCTCTATCTTTGCGGCCTCTGCTTTGAACGCCCGTTTCGCCCCTCGTATTCAGACGCGGGAAGGTCAAAGCCAAGTTGAGCCTTAAAACCTTGACAGGCCGGAGAGGATTCACTTCTGAGCACCGTTCCAACATTACCGGTTGTGGGCGGCTTTACCGAATCCGAGAGCATCACGCATCAAAACTTTTCAGCGAGCGAATCCCACTCGTGCGCCGAAATGTCGAAGATTGCTTTTTGGTTCACCTCCGTCCGAAAATTTTCAGTCATTTTTAGTCGCAATCTGTTCTCGCAACCTTTTTGCAAATCATTTTATGAACGAGAAAAAACTTTACGAAACGACGTTCGTCGTTGACGGAAATCTGGAAGATGAGGCCGTACAAGCGGTGATTGAAAAAGTCAAGGGCGTGATCACGTCGCTCGGCGGTGAGATTCAAAACGTCTCCGAACAAGGCCGTAAAAAACTCGCCTACACGATCCGTAAAGCCACGATTGGCTTTTATGTGCATATCGAGTTCATGTCCGAAGGACCGCTGTTGAAAGAGTTGGAGCGGCAGTACCGGCTCAACGAACAAGTAATTCGCTTCCTCACGATCATTCTGGACAAACGGCTTCTTGAAATGCGCGAGCGTGTGCTCAAGTACGGCACTGCGCCCGTAGCGGTTGCCGGTCAAGAGGGCGAGGCCGCGGTGCCGCAACCGGTGAAAGCATAAGCACCGACGTGCGTTTGCGGGAGTACGCCGTGCATTCAGCCGGAAAGAAAAATTGGATACCGAAGGACACTATTTCAACAAACCATTTACTCTGAGGAGAACGCCGCATGGCTGAGCTTAAGATGCCGGAACTGAATAGCGTGATGATCGCCGGAAACTTGACCAAAGACCCCGTCTATCGCCAAACGACCACGGGCACGCCGGTCGTGAATTTTTCAATCGCGTGCAACCGCCGCTTCCGCGACAGCAACAACGAATGGCAGGAAGATGTGTGTTATGTCGGCGTCGTCGCTTGGAACAAACTTGCTGAAAGTTGCAGAGACAATCTGCATAAGTCGAGCGCGGTGCTTGTCGATGGCGAATTGCAAAGCCGGACGTGGAAATCGCAAGACGGGACAAACCGCACGGTGGTCGAAATCAAAGCGCGACGCATTCAGTTTCTCAATAAGCGTCGTAGAGATGAAGAGGACGGCGCGATCATGGAAGACGGCAGCGAAGAAGACTTGCGGGTGAACAGCAAAGACCTTTACGAATACAAGTACCTCTCGCCGGACGAAGAACCCGCAAACGGACAGGTTCGGTAATTTCTTACAAAGTCATTGCGAGGAGCTCAAGCGACGCGGCAATCTAAGCGTCTTATTCAGATTGCTTCGCTATGCTCGCAATGACAAAAGGCTTATCCAAATTTGGCAAATTTTTTTTCCAACTCTTAACGCATTCTAAAAGCATCATGGCACTCGAAAGAAAACCCGCCCCCGGCGGACGCGGCGGGGCTGCCGGATCAGGCCGGCCCGGTCAACGGAACGCACAGCAGAACCAACGCAAACGCGCCGTCCCGAACAAAAATCAAGTCATCTTTTTTGATTACCGCGACGACCGCAAGCTGCGCCGCTTTATCAACGAGCAAGGTAAAATTATTCCGCGCCGTGTAACCGGCCTGACTGCCAGAGAGCAACGGCTCTTGACGAAATCCATCAAGTGGGCACGCCACTTGGCCATCATTCCGTTCGTCTCCGATCAGATCAAGTAACCGGAAATCACATCAAGGACGCACGCATAAAATTTTATCAAAGGAAATCATCGTGAAAATCATTCTTAGAAAAGAAGTCGACAAGCTCGGCGCCGCCGGAGAAATCGTTACCGTTAAAAACGGCTACGCCCGCAACTTTCTCATTCCGAAAGGTATGGCCAACCGCGCGACCGACGGCACCATCAAAGCCGTTGAGACCGAAAAGAAACAGCGCGCGTTCAAAATCGAAAAGGAACGCAAGGCCGCGCAGTCGCAATCGGAATCCTTGAGCAATGTCTCGCTCACCGTCAAAGCCAAGGCGGGCGACGAAGGCCGTCTTTACGGCACAGTAACGACGCAAATGATCGCCGACGCCCTCAAAGCCAAAGGCCACGACATCGACCGCAAACGCATCGATCTCGACGACACGATCAAATCGCTCGGTACTTACGCAGCAAAGGTGAAACTTTACACCGATGTCGTTGCGACCGTGAATTTCACCGTCGAAGCCGAATAAGGTTATCGCTGCAACCCGGAAGAATTGCCTGACCATAAAAGCAACTGCATCCTCCGACGCGGTTGCTTTTTTATTTTCACAACGAACATTGTAGGGGCGAGGCATGCCTCGCCCCTACGCCGATGAAAAGATTTTCAACGGTGGGGAAGCCCGACCAAAAATTTTTGCGTCGGAATTAAACCTACGTGAAGTGCGGTCTGTTTGATAAAGCATGTTGAAGGAGTTTGAAAGTTTTGGGCAAGTGAGAGACAATTTCATCCCTTGATTTTCAAGTTCCGATTTGGTTGATTGAACATGTTCTTTTGAAATTATAGGCCGTCTGGGTTTTGATAGGTTGAGTCGAAGATGCAGCAGCTTTGATTCCCGAGAAAATTCAGACGGTCTTTTTACGTCCCGCCCGCCGCAATCCCGATGCTATTTGCACTTGCGCCGAACTCGTGCGTAACTTACCGCCCTCAAATCCCCGCAGATTATTATTTCGGTTATTAAATCCTGCCTGAGCGATGCTGACGAAAAGCCATACCAACGCCCGCAAAATCGCCAAGACCCTGACGCGGCGCGACATCGTTCGGCTGGTCGCCGCGAAATTGAGTCAAAGCGAAAAAGACGCAGGTCTTGCGGTTGAAGCCACGATTGATACGCTCTCGCGGCTGATGCGCGGGGCTGATCCTGAACTGCGCATCGAGCTTCGCGGTCTCGGCGTGTTCGAGGTCAAGTTCACCAAAGCCTCCGGCACGGCTCGCAATCCGCGCACGGGTGAAAAGACGGAGATACCGCTGCACCGTAAAACCCATTTCCGCGCCAGTAAAATTATCAAGCGCGTGTTGCAAAAAGAATGGCCTCCGAAACTCCCCCCGAAAACCCTTTGATCGCTCCCGCCGCCCTTGGATTCCACATTCAACATCAAGCCCCGCATTCTCGCGGTTGATTACGGCACGAAGCGTATCGGCCTTGCGCAGAGCGATCCGTTTTGGATGTTCGCGCAAAGCGTCGGCACGTTCGATGAAGCAAAGTTTTTGAGCGAAGTCGAAAAGATTTTCCGGCTGGATGGGATCGAAAAATTTATCGTTGGTTATCCGTTGGGCGACGGCGGCGAGACGAACCGTATGACAAGATTGGTCGATGAATTCATCGCAAAGCTCACCGTGCGCTATCCCGCCGTGCCGGTTGAGAAAACGGACGAACATTCCTCATCGAAAAACGCGATGCACTTTCTCGTCGAGCAGGGCGTCGGCAAGAAAAAGCGTCAGCAAAAAGGACGGCTCGACCGCACCGTCGCCGCGATGTTGCTGCAAGCCTATCTGGAAAGTCAACCGAAATAATACCATTGTAGGGGCGATGCTTGTCGTCGCCCGTTTTCAGGGCAACCACAAGGGTTGTTCCTACGGAGAAATGAAAAGAGCGTCGGGTGAGGACGCTCTTTTACTTTTGATGCCGGAAAAAAATTAGCGGCGGAAGATATCGTTGTAGAGCACGAACGCCGACAGCAACAGCAATGCGGTTACGCCGACTTGTTGAATCGCCATTTTCACCTTCAGCGGGACTTCGCGCCCGATGATGCCTTCAACGGAATTCATCACGAAATGTCCGCCATCCAAGCCCGGCACGGGTAACATGTTTACGAGTGCGAGATTGATACTCAGCATGGCGACGAACAAAAAGAAGCCGAACGCGCCGCCGACACGCGCACTTTGTCCCGCCATTTTTGCAATCGCCACCGGCCCGCCGATGTTGTCGCGGATGTCGTCCTTGCCCGAAAAAAGTTTGCCGAATGATTTAACGATGAGCGACGTAAGTTTGCCCGTTTGCTCGATGCCCGCACCGATGGCGGGGAAAAATCCGAGCGGCGTGAATTCCGTGATGCGGGCGGGCGCGATACCGATTTTACCCTGCGCATTTGGTGTAACCGGACCCTGTTTGAGTTCGCCTTTCGCCGTTTTCCATTCCATCGCAATTTGCTCCGACTTGTGCAGCGAGAGCACCTCCGGCACATTTTCCCACGCGGCAATCTCGATGCCTGCAATTTTTAAAATGCGGTCGCCCGCCGCCAGACCGGCTTGCTCCGCCGGAAACCCGCCCGTAACCTCACCGATCAACGGTGGATACATCGGCTGGATGCCTGTGCCTTCCGCCTTGCCGATGCGCGAGAGAATATTTTCCGGCGCGGTAAGCGTCAAGGCTTCGTTGCCGCGGCGCACCGTGTAAGTCAGCGCGGCGTTCATATAGTTATCCGGGTTGCGAACATCTTCCCAATACTTGACCGGCTTGCCGTTGACCGCCGTGATCACGTCGCCGCTTTGAAATCCCATCTCGGCAAAGACCGAGCCTTTCTCGACGGTAACACCGGTTGAAATCGGGGTGCGCTCCTCGCCGCGCGAGAAGGCAATGACGATCAGAATAATACCCGCGAGAATCATGTTCATAATCACGCCCGCGGAGATGACGAAAAGACGTTGCCACACGGGTTTCGAACGGAACTCCCATGGCTGCGGCGGCGTCGCAGCGAAGTCGTTGTCCATACTTTCATCGATCATGCCCGCGATCTTCACGTAGCCGCCGAGCGGAATGGCGCCGATGCCGTATTCGGTTTCGCCGCGCTGCGTGCTCCATACTTTCAAGTTCCAAAAGTCGAAGCCGACGAAAAATTTATCTACGCGCATCCCGCAGAGTTTCGCCGCCGCGAAGTGGCCGAACTCATGCACGGTTACAAGGATGAACAGTGCCGCGATAAAATAAAAAGTCGTGCTGATGATTTCCATGGATTCAATTCCGGTTACAAGGTTAGGAAGCCGAGAGTTGTTCGTCGTCAGTAAAAATTCTTCACCAACAACTACCCACTAACAACTTTTTTCGGTGAATGTTTCATCTTTTTTACGCGGTAGCCGCTGCGGGCGAACCGACCTTCGCATAAACATTGCGCCGCGTTTGCGCATCGATCTCGATAAGCGCATCGAGAGTCGGTTTGACGAACCGGTGAGATTGCAATTCTTCCTCGATCAACTCCGGTATTTTGACGAACGGAATTTTTTCAGTGAGAAATAAATCGACCGCCGCTTCGTTGGCCGCGTTGAGCACCGCCGGATATGAGCCGCCTTCCGCGATGGCTTCGAAGGCGAGGGCGAGACACCGGAATTTTTCGCGGTCGGGAATTTCGAAATCCAATTTCGAAATCTTCGTCCAATCGAGCCGGTCGTAAGTGGCCGCGAAGCGGTCGGGGTAAGTGAGCGCGTATTGAATCGGAATTTTCATATCGGGCACGCCGAGTTGGGCTTTCACGCTGCCGTCGGTGAATTCGACCATCGAATGGATGATCGATTGCGGATGAATGACGACGTTGATTTGCGAGACCGGCACGTCAAACAGCCACTTGGCCTCGATGACTTCCAAGCCTTTGTTCATCAGGGTTGCCGAGTCAATCGTGATTTTTCTACCCATCTTCCAGTTGGGATGATTGAGGGCTTGCTCAATCGTAATGCTCTCGAACTTTTCGCGCGGCCATGTCCGAAACGGTCCGCCTGAAGCCGTAAGAATAATTTTCCCAAGCGAATGTTTCGGTTCCCCGACGAGACATTGAAAGATGGCGGAGTGTTCGCTGTCAATCGGTAAGAGCCGTACGTTTTTTTCGGCGACGCGGGAAGTGATCAATTCACCCGCCACGACAAGCGTTTCCTTGTTTGCCAAGCCGACGTCTTTGCCCGCGTCAATCGCAGCGAGCGTCGGACGCAATCCCGCAAAACCGACGAGCGCGCCAATCACAAAATCCGTATCGCCGCGCCGCACGATTTCGCAAAGGGCTTCGGCACCGGAAAGCACTTCGATGTTTTCCCCCTTGAGCAACGATTTCAACGCCGCCTCGAGCGACGCATCCATCACGGCCACGCCTTTCGGACGAAAGGCTTTGGCTTGTTCGGCAAGGAGCGTGATGTTGGTGTGCGTTGAAAGGTATGCGGCACTGAACGCTTCGGGAAAACGCGAGATGACGTCGAGCGAACTTTTGCCGATGGAGCCGGTCGAGCCAAGAATGGTAATGTGTTTCATCGAAGACGAGTTTGAAGTATGACGGACGGGGGTGTATGGGCGTTCAAATGCCGAAAATGATTTCACCTTTCTGCTCAAGTTGCCAGCCCTTTGCATGTTTGATGACGAGCGCGGGCTTGACGTAAGTTTCTTCCGCCGGAGCGTCGCCGGTGCGCCGCGTGAGCCTGAAGGCCGAAGAAAGGTCGGTATGAGTACTGTCGCCCGCAGCCATGACGCGGTGAGCGATGAACATCTCAAACATATTTTCTTTTTCGGCGGCGGTGCGCGAGACGAGAAAGATGCCATCGCGGGCTTCGGTAAAAACCGGTACAGACGCAGCGTGGCTGTCAATCGCGCATGCGATCATCCGTTCGGCGAAGCGGTATTGCTCCTCGCCTGCGCGGGCGGCGTTGTATTGATTTTCAAGGGCGGAGCGTTCCGAGGCAGGCAGCGGCAAATCGACGTCGCCAAGAAAGTGATCGTCAAGCGGATTTTCTGAAAGATCGTCCGGCGAGGTCAGTTGGCCGGAAGCGTCGGTGAGATCGGCGTCATCCGCATCGGCGGCGGTGCTGAACGGATCGATAATGGTTTCTTCATCGGTGTTGCCGCTGTCGCTGCCGTTCGATGCGGCAGTATCGAGGTCGCGGAGGGAAGGCGTTGCCCGTGCGGATACATTTGCCGACAGGGTATTGGCCGTTGCGGTGCCAACTGCCGAGGCGTTGGCGGCAGGCGGCGGCGCTACGGAGACGGACGCGGCGGGCATCGCTGGTGTGTCTTCGCGCACAGACATTTTCGGCGAAGCAACCGGCGCGGCTTCCTGAACCGGTGTATAAGCGAAGCCGGATGCAGTACCGGTGCGGGTCAGCAGGCGTTGTTGTTCCAACGCCGCCTGAGATTTTTGACGGCTGACGAAAAAATAAATACCGCCCGCGCCCAAGACAAATGAAATAAAACCGGTGATCAACACGGTCGACAAATTGATGCCGTCGTCTTTCGCTTTCGCCGCCGGTTTCAATTCCTTCTTTGTTCGATCACGCTTCGGTTGTTGGACAAACACAAACGGCCTCACACCGGCTTTTGAAATCGTGTTCGCGCGGAGAAAGGAAACCTTTGATGGTTCCGCAGCCAAAGATGCGGAGGCAGCAAGACTCAACACCGCACAAAGCAAGGCGGCGAAGTAACGCGAACTAGCGGAAGCGTTCTGCATGGAAACCTGAGCGTTGAAAATTGATAAGGTCTGTGAGAAACTTTGTAGAAACCAGAGATGTGGGTCGCGCGGGCGATGCCGCTCTTGACGGCACTTGCCAGCCGTATCCGCGGCGGCCTGAATATAGTTCATCGCCCGTAAATCCATAACCGCCGCATCGCAACAAGTCCTTCATCTTTTCCCCCGCTTTATTTCTGGCACTGCTTTTGGAAGTAAGTCTAGTGATTCAAGAACTGCAATCAGCCCTGTCGGGAAATCGCACTTGTTAAGAAGAGATACGGAAGAAAAGTTCAGGCTGGCGTTTCCAAAAGTAATCTTTGCACTGTTTTATCCACGAACCGTTTTCAAACGACCTAAAAATCTTAATCATCAAATGAAAAACTTTACCGATTATCAAGACTTTGAAATGAAGCCGGGCGCGGGCTATGCTGCGGCGCTTGGCGCAACCGAAGCCTTCAAAAAACAATGGCAGGAAAAATTAAAAACAAACGGCTCGTCGCTGAGCGTTACAGAGAAGCAGCGGTTGCACTCGATGCAACTTTGGCTCGCCGTGCTGCATGAAGTCGCCGATACCATCGGGCCGAAAGCATGTTTCGATATCGGCAAGAGCGTCGCCAAAAATATCGAGCTGCCGTACGACGCCGATACAATT